>NZ_CBAYMC010000203.1:0-8183 GCF_964826245.1 Armatimonas sp.
GGCAGAAAGACCGCGTGCTTGCGGCTGACGGTGCTGTCGGTGGGGAGTGAGAGCGTATTGTCGGGCTCACGGCCCACAGTGAGGGCGTCCATCAGAGGGATCACTTTCCCTGCGGCGGGGCCGTGGTAGCCGACGAGCTTGGGCTGGCCCGTTGGGGCGGGAAGTGGCGGCGCAGTGGGCTGGGTTCCCCCATTTATAGCGGCGGAGGGGGCCATAACGCCAGCGGCAGCGGCCCCAGCACTTGGTAAGTCAGAGAGCGAGGGCAGAGGCGGGAGCGGAGCCACGGCGGGCTTGCTTGCAGGCGCGGCGGCAGGCGGGGCTTCTTGGGGAAGCTCCACACCGAGCTGCTTGAAGGCTCCCGTGACCGTCAGGCCCTTGCTTTTCAGGGCACGCCAGCCGAAGAACCCGCCCACCCCTAGGATAGCGAGGCCGAGCCAGCCCGCGATCAGGCTACTGCTGTTGTTGGACTCGGGCTCCTTTTGTTGCTGAACGACAACCACCAATGGCGCAGGAGTCGCGGGAGCTGGAGCAGGTGTGGCGGCAGCGGTCGGTGAGGCTTTCGGATCGGGTGTGGGACTGGCCTTGGCCCCCTCACTCTTGGGGGCGGGCGTGGCGGCGAGTGTGGTCTTGGGTGGCTCTAGCTTGGGCGCGGGCGTAGGCGTCTGTGCGAGTGCGCCCGTGGCCAGAGTCAAAGCAAGTGCTGTCAGCAGTTTTCTCATAGATCGTTACTATCCCCAAGTTCTAAGCGCTGCCGTGCAGCAGGCAAGACATCCCGAATCTCTCCCGCAAGAGAGCCTACTGGCAAGCTCTCTCCGGCGAGTGCGTGCCAGTAGGCACCACACCGCGCGGCATCCGTTGCAGGCAGGCCAGACGCCAGCAAGGCAGCGATCACGCCGGTCAGTACATCGCCGCTTCCCGCCGTTGCCAGCGAGATCGAGCCTTCACGGTTGTAGTATAACCGACCTGATGGCTCCGCGACCAAAGTGCGTGCTCCTTTGAGCAGGACCGTGGCTCCATAGCTTTCCGCACAGAGGCACACAGACTCTATCCGCTGGGCTTGGATCTCGGCTGTCGGGCGAGCCAGCAGGCGGCCTAGCTCTCCAGGATGGGGCGTTAAGACGGCCTGATGATGGGCGAGTGTGAAGGGGCGCGGGAGGGCGTTGAGCCCATCGGCATCGATTACCAAAGGCAGGTTCGTGCTTACCAGAAGCGTGGCGATAAAGTCTTGGACAGCTTGTCCGGCGGTCATTCCCGGCCCCAGCGCAATCGCATCCACACGCTCTAAAAGTGGCAAGAGCGCGGCGAGCGCCCCAGCTCCCCCATGCGTTCCCTCGGGCGTCTCGGGGAGAGGTCGAATGACAACCTCAGCGGAAAGTGCTGCCACGGTGGCGACCAGGCTCTCAGGGACGGCAAGATAGACCAGTCCCGCTCCCGCCCGAAGCGCCGCTGTGGCGGTGAGCACGGCGGCTCCAGCCATGCCTCGCGAACCAGCGATCACGAAGACGGTTCCAAACGCGCCTTTATTGGCGTCGCGGCCCTGTGTGCGTTTGGGAAGTGTGGCGCGAACCCAGTCAAGCGTCGTCAGCTCTTGCGTAGGTGGCGTAAGAATCGGCAGGCCAATCGGGGCGACCATGACTTTCCCCGCATACTCTGCGCCGGGATAGAGCAAGAGCCCAGGCTTGAGAGCCGCTAGCGTGATGGTTTGCTGGGCATGGATAGCGACGCCAGGAATCTCGCCGGTATCTGCACCCACCCCAGACGGAATATCGCAGGCAAGAATCGGTATTTTTGAGGCATTCGCGACAGCAATGGCCTCAGCGATAACGCCTCGTGGCGCACCCGTCGCGCCGGTTCCAAGCAGACAGTCCACCAGTAAGTCGTAGCCCAAAAGCACTGCCTTTTTCAGGGGCACGATTTTTACGCCGCAGTGACGCAAGGCAGCAAAGTGAGTGGCGGCAGCGCCTCGGATCTCCTTTTCCTCTCCCACTAGCAGAACCGTGATCTCTTTTCCCGCCACTGCCAGGTGCCTTGCCGCCACAAAACCATCGCCGCCATTGTTGCCCTTACCACAGAGAAACGCCACGCGCTGCGCCCCTGCGCACGCCCGCGCAAGCGCCTCTCCGGCAGACTCCATCAGGCAGACGGCAGGAACTCCCAGGTCTTCGATAGCCTGGCGATCCGCCTCCCGCATCTGTGCTGCTGTTACAATTCTCATGAGCCTGCTCTATAAAGTTCTGAAAAAACCAGAACTTTCTTTTGGTCTTTTTTCCGATTTCTTTTGTTCCCAACAGAGTTTATATTTTTTCTCCCAGCTTTAGCGCATGCACGCTTACCATCCGCCCCCGCTTCTCCAGCTCGGTTTTCAGCGCCTCTGGGGGTGCCCGTTAGCCGAGGAAACGTCCCCCAGTGGATCGGCACCACATAGGTAGTGGTGATATTCCTTTATTTTCTGTTTCCTTTGACCTCTACACATTTGAGTTATCCACAGGTTATCCACAGGCTAGTGCGAGTTATCCACAGGCACCGGCAGGTTTTGAGTGGCAAAGTCGCTTTTGCTTTCGGCAGGAAGCGGTAGATTTTTCCAGAGTACCGTGGCCTCTTCGATTGCCTTCAGGGCTTGGAGTAGCTCGGGGTGGGCAAAGCAAATGTGCCAGGCGCGGTGCAGATACGGCAGTGCCTCGCGAAGCTGGGGTACAGGATCGCTGAGAGCGATCTGGTGCAACGCTAGAGCTACCTGTCGAGCGACATCGCCCGTGCGCTGCCAGCGCAGAAGCGCCGTCAGTGATGCAATCTCGGTGGCGGTGGTTGCCTCGCGAAA
The DNA here is from genome assembly GCF_964826245.1 of Armatimonas sp. Classification (NCBI taxonomy): domain Bacteria; kingdom Bacillati; phylum Armatimonadota; class Armatimonadia; order Armatimonadales; family Armatimonadaceae; genus Armatimonas; species Armatimonas sp. Next base: position 2,819 of record NZ_CBAYMC010000203.1, read on the forward strand.
GCTAAGAGGATCGCCGCTGTCTTTGGTATCTAGCGGAAGGGCAAGGCTCATTTTTATCTGTTGTGAGACAAGGGGAGCGGTGCGCACCGTGCAGGTTTGAATCGCCTTCCAGGCGGTGTCAGGGAGCAGCGTGTAGCGACCTAAAAGTACCTTCAGCTCCTGGTAAAGCGATGGTCTATGTTCGGTCGCGCTTCGAGCATAGGCAAGAAGCAAGGGCCGAATCGCAACGGGCGAGCCTGAGCAAGCCAGAATCTCCGCAAGGTCAACAAACTGTAAAGCACTTGCCGTCTCTAGCGCCTCCTCTATTGCAGGAATGACACTCTGCCCCATCGCCACAAGCTGCTCTCGTGCCCCTTGACGAACCTGGGGTTCATGTATCTCCAGAAGTACAATTAGCTTCTCCGCGCTCCTGTGCCAGAGAGGCAGGTCCGTATCCAGAGAAACCGTCAGCTCGGGCATTGTGCCGCTATTTCGATTCCAGTGCCTTGAGTTTTTTCTCAAAAAGCAGCGGGCCAAAGGGAAGCACGGAGCCTACTCCGAGGAGAAAGGCGAGCGTGAAGGGGAGCTTTTTTGTGAGAAACGCGACCCCGAGCATGCCGATATAGAGCACCCAAAGCGCGCCGTGGGCCGTGCCGACGATTTTCACAGCCTCGGGCTTGTGCGCCAGATACTTGAGAGGCATGGCGACTCCGGTGAGCAAAAGAAATGAGAGGGCCTCGATCAGGCCGAGGCGGCGGAGATTTTGGATCATTGGGGTAATGATACCCAGCCATAGACACACACGCGCTCCCCGACACGAACCGCCCAGCCTGCATCGCCCCAGCTGAAGTGCCAGAACTCCTCGGCACAGTTGGAAAAGCCCGCCGCGAGCATCGCCGTAAAGAGGATCTCGCGGTTGCGGACGGCTTTTTCGCTCAGGCCCGTGGCGAGGCTTCGGGCGGACTTCCAGCCCGTGAGGGGCTTGCGCAGCTCCGCTGTTCTGCCCGAGGGAAGCAGTAGATGCACGTCCACGGCGGCTCCCGTGCAGTGCCCCGGCGGCGCGGGCTGATCGTAGGGGGCAAAGAAGCGGCAGGTCTGGCGGCGGCGCGTGCCGTAGCTCCACTCTGGGTGTTTTTCGGTCAGCTCGGCGAAGTATTTATCAAAGAGCATCCGCTGAGCTTCTTTGGTGCGAAGCGCCGTCGTGACGTGCAGTCTATAGCCCGGCGGGAGCGCATCTTGAGCCTGCTGGAGCTTCTTCGCGACAGTCTCTCGTAGATACGGCAGGCACTTGCGGGAGACGCGAACCCCAGGGCAGTGCTTGCGAATGTCTACCAGTGGCTCGCCACACTCGCGCTCTTTCACACGATTGAGCGCCGCAATCGGCTCCGGGCCACTGACGGCTTGCAGGCGCTGGGCAAGCACGGGATCAAAGCAGGCAGGGCGAAATCGGCGCGGCATGGGCTATAGTGTACCCATGTTCGACTGGCAGCTACACACGCGGATTGTCTGCGGCGCGGGCGCTCTGGCGCAGCTTGGGGAACTAGCACAAAAGCGGGGGACGCGGGCGCTACTCGTGAGCGACCCGGGGATTGTCGCGGTGGGGCACACCGCACGGGCGGAGGCGTTTCTGAGGGAGGCAGGTATCGAGTCCACTCTCTTCTCCGACGTTCACGAGAACCCGACGACCGACGACGTGGACGCGTGCTGGGAAGTTGCAAAAGCGTTCCGACCCGATGTGCTGATCGCGCTAGGAGGTGGCTCGGCGATGGATACCGCCAAGGGGTGCAACTTTCTGCTCACCCATGGCGGGCCCCTGAGCGACTTCTGGGTCGCCAGCCCGAATCGTCGGGGCTTCTCACAGCCGCTCTTGCCTTCAATTACCATCCCTACGACAGCGGGAACGGGCAGCGAGGTGCAGTGCCACGCGCTTATTGCGGATGCACAAACCCACGCCAAGATGGCACTGGGCGAGACCGGTGCGGAGCCGACGATTGCGCTTCTTGACCCTGAACTGACCCTCACGCTGCCACGCTCGGTGACGGCGCAGACGGGGATAGATGCCCTCGTGCACGCCATCGAGACGGCGGTCACCAAGCCACGGACGCCGCACTCGCTGCTTTTCTCTCACGAGGCGTTCCGAAAGATCTCAGCAAACTTCTCCAGAGTTCTGGAAAAACCCGAAGATATCCAAGCGCGGGAAGCGATGCTGCTGGGCTCCACCTGGGCGGGGCTGGCGATTGAGTACTCGATGCTGGGGATCGCCCACTCGCTGGCCAACCCTCTCACGGCGCACTTTGGCGTGGTGCACGGGCAAGCCGTCGGGGTGATGCTCCCCCACGTGATTCATTTTAATGCCCAAGATCCCACCACGCGCCGTGCCTACGAAGCCCTAGGCCAGTCTCCGGAAGCCCTAGCCGAAAAAGTCACCGAGTGGCTACGGTTTGCGGGGCTGGCGACGAACCTGAGTGCCTGCGGTGTCTCTGAGGATGCCATCCCGACCCTGTCTAGCGAGGCGGTGCGGCAGTGGACCGCGAGCTTCAACCCGCGCTCGGTGACTACCGATGACCTGGCGAGCCTCTACCATGCGGCACTCACCGACAAGGCCAGGTAAAATACTGCCATGTCTGCGCGTGTTCTGCTCTGCTCTCTGGATGGGGTTCGTCCCGATGCGATTCTCACCTGCCACACCCCCACAGTTCAACGGCTGGCGCGTGACGGTGCCCACACGTGGAAGGCATCGTCGGTGATGCCCTCGGTGACCCTGCCCTGTCATACGTCGATGCTGCGTGGCGTGGATGTCCCGCGCCATGGGATCACCAGCAATACGTTTACGCCGCTTGCTCGCCCCGTACCCAGTGTGATGGATGCGGCGGCCAACCACGGCAAGCGTGTCGGCTTTTTCTACAACTGGGAGCAGCTTCGGGATCTGGCCGCGCCGGGGAGCCTGAAAGTCAGTGTTTGTTTTGGCGAGGGACATGTCTTTGAGACCGATCAAAAAGTCGCCGACGCGGCGATTGCGGCTATCAAGAGCGACAGCCTCGATTTTGTCTTTGTCTACTTTGGGCACCCCGATGAAGCAGGTCACGCGCATGGCTGGATGAGCGAGCCCTACTTAAAAGCCATCGAGAACGCGGATGCCTGCCTCGCACAAGTCTTGGAGCACTGGGACGGCATTGTCTGCGTGGTAAGCGACCACGGCGGGCATGACCGTAGCCACGGGACAGACTGCGCGGAGGACATGACGATCCCCTTTATCCTCCATGGCCCTGGGGTTGCCGTGGGCCGGGAACTCACCGACCCTATTTTTCTGTACGATGTCTGTCCGACGATCGCCCACGCCCTTAAAATCCCTGCCTGCCGTGAGTGGGACGGTCGCGTGGTACAAGAAGCGTTCGAATGAGAGCGGAGTGAGCAGTATGGACGAAGACGTAAAAAAAGACAAGCTAATACAGACACTGTTGGGGATGGTAGCCACGCTTGCGGTGGGGGTTTATGTCTTCTCTGGTCACTTCAAGGTACGGGAGTGGTTTACGTTTCTGCCGCCACCGCCGCCGCCCGACACGCTCATCTACCATGCTGATGCCATGCGCCAGGCATTCCTGCTCAAAGAGTACTCCATCGCCCTCTCTCAGGCCGAGTGGGTACTTTTGCACTCCAAAGGCGATTTAGAGCTGGAGGCCACCCGTATCCGCGCCATGTGCCTGCTGCGTGTCCAGCGCTTCAAAGACGCTGAGAAAGCCTTTCGTTTGATGGTGAAGAAAGATGCCAAGGACATCTCGGCTCGGCTGGCACTGGCAACGGCACTCCGTGGGATGGGTGAGGATGACAAGGCGAGGATGATCCTGATACGCATCCTCAAAGACCCGAATGTGAGCATGCAGCAGCTTGAGGCAGTGCGGGCCTCGCTCGATGCCATGGACGGCAAAGAGCCGCTCTTTGCGGATCAGCCCACGCCACAGCCCTATGCCACCCCAGAGCCCAGCCCCTCACCCTCACCCGAGCCACTGGCACCCATTGCCCTTAATATCCCGGGAGCCTCCCCGAGTCTGAGTGCGCTCATGGCCTCTGTCACGCAGCCAACTCCGACGCCTCAGCCCTTTTGGTTCCAGCCAATGGCACCAAGAGCGGTCATCACCTCCCCCACCCCAGAGCCTAATGTTGCTCCTGTGACCCTGACAAACCTGCGGCCTGAGCCAAAACCCAAGCCTGAGCCCGCTGGTACTCCCGAGCCGGGTGAGGTTGAAACCGGCGAGCTGGGTACTCCCGTTGCTCCTGGCTCCGCCACGGCACCTCTGGAGATTCCCCCGCCCACGGAAATCAGCAACAAACCAACACCCGCTCCTACAAGCGAAACCGTACGCCGCATCCTGCCCGCAACTCTCCCCACACCCGTCCCTAAGAAGAAAGTCACTGCTCCCGTAGCAAAAAAGAAAGTGGACTCCAAAAAGAAGCCCACTTCCTCAACCAAAAAGCGCTCGTAGCGCTACTTTACCCAGTCGCCATCTACCAAGCGCCAGATTCCGAGCGGGTTGCCGTCTTGGAGCTCGGCGGGGAGGCGATGGTTCTTCACATTGTCGTAGCTGCAGAGCATCGAGAAGCGGCTGATACCGTGCGGAATCCCGACACTGGAGAAGTACGGATGGCCCGTGGCAGGGAACGGCCCGCCGTGGTTCATGGCAGGGCTGACCGCGACGCCCGTGGGCATCTTGTTGTTGAGCAGCCGCCCCACTTTGACCCGTAGCACGGGGGCGAGCTTGCTATAAAGCGCCTCGTCGGAGCCGTTGTCGCTGGTGTAGATCGTCCCCGTGAGGTTCCCCTCCAGCGCATTGACAACTCCCAGCAGCTCCTCATCGCTCTCGCAGAGCACGAGCAGACTCACCGGCCCAAATGCCTCGGTCTGGAGCGTCTCCGGATCGGCGATAAACTGTGCGCCCGTGACCGTCAGAATCGTGTTGGCATAGCGGAAGCCCGGATCGTCAAAGACCTCGCCGCCGCAGACCACTTTTGCGCCCGCCGCCTTGAGCGTCTCGACGGCCTCGGCCAGGCCGTCGCGCCCGCCCTTGTTGAGAAGCACGCCCGGCTTGGCCTCAGCAAACTTCGCCGCTGCCGCCGCCACAAATGCCTCGCCCTGCTCACCTGCGGGGAGCACCACCAAGCCGGGGTTGGTGCAGAACTGGCCCGTGCCCATCGTGCAGCTCGTAAAGAACTCCCCTGCCAGCGCCTCGCCGTTGGCCTCCAGATACTCGGAGAGCACGAAGACGGGGTTCACGCTGGACATCTCCAAATAGGCGGGCTTGCCGTAGCGGTCCGCCACCTCTTTAAGCTGCATCCCCGCCGAGCGGCTCCCGGTGAAGCCCACCGCGGCGACCGCGGGGTTCTCGATCAT
>NZ_CBAYMC010000204.1:0-8169 GCF_964826245.1 Armatimonas sp.
AAACGCAGGCGGAAACGTCCCGATTGATGAGTCCCCCGATGTCTACAAACCCGCCAAGGACGTCATCGACGCCGTCGTCGCCGCCGATCTCGCCACCGTCGAGACCGTGCTAACACCGATTGCGAGCATCAAGGGAGTTGACTGATCGCAGATTTATCCCGCCGGTTGAAAGCGGCGTGTAAAGGCGCAAGCGCCAAAAATCGGATAAAGTTGCCGATGCCTTGCGCAAGAGTGCTCGCTCGGTGGATACTCTCAACCCAAGTTACTCTGGGAAGCTCGGTAAGGGTGTGCTCAGTATTTCGGGGGGACTCAACGTAAAATAAAAATATCCCGACTATGTTTTTAGCGCGTTCCGTGGGTTCTTACTCAGTGAATCCCTACAAAACGGGACAGGAGAACAACTAAGATGAAACGGATCAAGATTACGGCACTGACAATTGTAATGGGCGCACTGGCACTGGCAGGCTGTGGTGGAAGCGGCGCAGGAAGCTCGACGACAGCAGGCCGCGTGACGGTTCTGGCCACGGATAGCCCCCGTGAAGACTACGGCCATGTCTGGGCGACGATCTACCATGTCGAGCTAACGCCCCAGGGCGGCGGTGCCCCGGTGGTGGTCTTTGACAATAGTGCAGGAGTCACGCTAGATCTCAAGACCTTGCGTGATGCCAGCGGCGCACGCTACTCGTTTCTGAGCAGCGCCAGTGTCCCCGCCGGAGTCTATACCGGAGCCAGCGTGACCGTGGCCTCGACCATGCAGCTGATCAAGACCGGCCAGACCACGGGCACCTCACTCACCGTTGACTCCAGTGTCGCTCGGGATGCCAGTGGCAACGCCGTGATCCCTGTCACCTTCCGCTCCGCCAAGACGATTACTGCCACGGCGACCAATGTGTGTATTGACTTTGATCTGGCACGCTTTGTGGTGACGGGCAGCAAGATTCTTCCCTCCGTGGTGGAAGGTGACGGTGCAGGCCTCAACGACCCCGCCCGCCATGAGAAAGACGACTACCATGGCACCGTCAGCGGCATCTCCGGCACTGCCCCGAGCTACAGCTTCACCCTCACCATGGGCAGTGGCCAGGCCGTCACGGTCACCACGACGGCTGCAACGGCACTCTACGGCGCGGCTCTGACAGACGGAGCCAAGATCGAAGTGGAAGGCACGCTCGACACCGCGGCCCAGACCCTGGTGGCGACCAAGCTTGAAGTGCGTGGGACAGGGAGCATCTCGGAAGACAGAAAAACGCCCCGTGCAGGCGGAACGGCCTCCGCTCTCAATGCAACGGCAGGAACCTTCTCGCTGACCATCAAGCGCGCCGGGGGCTTCACGGTCTCGGGGACAACGGTCAATGTCGTAACCAACGCTTCGACGGTCTTCCGTGGCGATAAGGGCGCGACGCTCACCGCCGCCGACTTCTACACCACACTGGCAACCACGCCCAATGTGGGCATCGAGGGCACCTACGACGCCACAACCAACACGCTCACTGCGACCAAGGCACGCGCCTTCGATCCAAGCAAAGACGGCCCCGGCAAAGTGGGAGAGAAGCACAGCTTCCGCGATGCCGCCGAGCGTGGCGGCAGCGGGGATGCCATCAAAGATCACGGCTGGGGCAACGAGTCCACACACGGCGGCGGTAGTAAGGACGACGACGACTAGCTGCCTCGTTTACGAACTTCGCCTCCAATTCCCTCTAGCCTGGCAGTGCCTGCCAGGCTATTTTTTCGTCTCCAGCCGCCGCACGATTGCCGTGAGCGGAAGCGTCATGGCTAGGTAGATCACGGCGACCGCAAGATAGATCGTGGTGGGAGCGCCTGCCGTAGTCGCCAGCTCTTTGCCCACGCGCATCAGCTCCGTCAGCGCCACGACCGAGACCAGCGATGAGTCTTTCAGCAGCGCGACGGCTTCGTTGGTAAGCGGCGGCAGAACCCGCTGGAAGGTCTGGGGCAGGATCACGTAGCGCATCGCCTGGCCGCCGGTCATCCCGAGCGCACGTGCCGCCTCGCGCTGGCCCGTGTCAATGCTCTCGATCCCCGCCCGGAAGATCTCGCTGCTATACGCCGCTGCATTGAGCGAGAGCGCCATCACCCCCGCCACAAACGGATTGAGCGAGATCCCAATGGCCGGAAAGACAAAGTAGATCACGTAGATCTGCATCAGGAGCGGCGTCCCACGCACGGCTTCCACATAGGCAATCGCCAGGGTTCGCAGCGGGGCGACTTTCCCGAGCCGCACCAGCGCGATTCCCAGTCCCAGCGGCACCCCCAGCACCAGCGTGATGAGTGTCAGCTCCAGGGTGAGGAGCGCCCCTTTGAGCAGGAGCGGGAGGGACTGCACCAGTAGCTCCGGGCGGATCGTAAATGCGGTGCCACTCGTCGGGGCCTCCGAGGAGGCTACGACTTTAGTTGCCTTGGTGAGCAATTCGGCGGGAATTGGCGTCCCATCGCCCTTCACCGCCTCTAGCTTGGCGACACGGGCCAGAGCAAGCGGCTTGTGCATCCACTTCTCATAGAGGCGGGCATAGCGGCCATCCACCACCACATGCTCAAGCGCCAAGTTCAGCGCCGCCAGAAGCGTCAGCGCATCTTTCTTGGCGACAATCCCTAGGTTTTCTTCCACAAAGGGTCCACCGGGTGCCACCTCTAGCTCGGGATAGCCCTTGCGAATGGTCTCTTCCAGCGCGGGCTCGTCTCCCACGACCACATCGGACTTGCCGTTTTTCACATCCATCAGGCCATCTTGCAGGGTATCGAACCGGTGCAGGCGCTCCTTGGGGACACCTGCCTTCTCCATCGCAAACTGCCCTGTCGTCTCCGCCTGCACCGCTGCCGTTCGGCCCTCGGCAAGGAGATCCGCTGGCTTGGCAAAGGCAGCGCCTTTCTTGCGTGCGAGCACCTGCCCCGAGAGAAAGTAGGGTCGCGTGAAGCCATTGCCCTTCTTGCGCTCCGCCGTGATTGTCACCCCCGACATCACCAGATCGCACTTTCCCGTCTCCACCGCCGCAAACACCCCTGACCACTCCATCGAGACCATCTCGGCCGACACGCCCAGCTCTCGCCCCAGCTCCGCGGCAAGCTCCGCATCGAAGCCGACAACCTTGCTATTTTCTATGTACTCAAAGGGAGGGTAGGTCGCATCGGTGGCGATCTTCAGAACACCGCGCGCCTTCACCCGCGCCAGCGAGTCATCCGTTCGGGCAAGAGTCGGCAGGGCAAGGCAAAAAAGTAAGAGAGCAAGGAGAGAGCGAAGCATGGTGCATTTTACCTGAACGCTCCCCAACCCACCCTAGCCCTTGATCGTCATCAGCGGCGCAAGTCCGTAGGGGTGACGATACGAAAGCGCTCTAGGAACACCTGAAACTCGGCTTTGTGGCCGTGGGGCGTATCGCCGTGGGAGAGTGTGCGACCCGCACCGCCTCCGCCTTGGGGCATCCTCTAGGGTCGTGGCAATGCCCTGCGGGTTATCCACACGCAGGCGGAACTTATCTGAGCGTGTCAGGCGCGGGTCTTGGTTTATCTTTCTCCTCTTTCGTCGGGAACTTCTTCTTTGATAAATCGATATTGAAAGAAAGATGCAAGGAACCCTACTGGATTGTCGCCTTTTGGAGCAACAGGCACAGACGGGCGAGACACTCGGAGCGCTTTCGGAGCGTGCACCGTCCATGATCGTCTTCACGCGGCACCTAGGCTGTCCGTTCTGCCGCGAGGTACTGAAGATTCTGGCGGCGCGGCGTGCGGGAATCGAGGCGACGGGTGTTCAGCTTGCGCTGGTGCACATGGCAACGGAGACACAAGCCGCGCCGTTCTTTGCCAGCTTCGGCCTAGGGGACTTGCCGCGCTTCTCGGACCCCAAGCGCCAGCTCTACCGAGCGTTTGGGCTAGAGCGCATGCGCCTTATCGAGTTCTTCACCCCACGCTTCTGGTCTAAGGGAGTCGCACTGGCTCAGCGTCACGGAATGGGCCTTCCTGTTGGGGATGTGTTTCAGCTCGCTGGGGCATTTGTGATCTTCCAGGGGCGGATCGTCCAGGCCATCCGAACGACCCGCTCCTCCGAAGTGCATGAGCTACCTAAAGCCCCCGACCGCTGAGCCCAAGGCGCTGGGCTCCTGCATTACCGGGGAGCGCAATGTCTCCCGAAGGATCGTACGCCGGGTCTTCTCCAAGCCCGGCGATGATCCTTGTGGCATCCGCAAGCGACTCATTCTGGCGGCGGTGGTGCTCCGCGATCCACTCCAGACGATCCTCCGGGGAGCCGCCAATAGTGCGCAAGCCCTCGCCGTAGTGCCCAAGATCAGTGACGTCGTCTTCATCGCTCTGTCGTGGCGGATCAAGGCCAAGCTGGCGACGGAACGAGTCGTACCAGTCGCGCCAGGCGTTGGCCCGGTCGCGCTGCTCTTGCCACTCTTGGATTGAGATAATCCGTCCCTGACAATAAAAATCCCGCCCCACAAAAACCAGGCCACTTTGGCGAGTCGGCCCAGCTGGCCGTCCGGACATTACCCAGCCCTTGTCTTTGACTTGATACCGCTGCCCATCCGGCGAGGCGTAGGTAACACTTTTAAAGAGCCAGCCCTTTAGCCCTGGCGCATCGGGGATCGTAAACGGCGGATTGGGCGCGTACTCCGTATCGATCGTATAACCATCGGCATCCTCCCAGTGCGTGATGCGCCCAAAAGCGTCGCGATTCAGCCTATACTTGCGTGGCACCAGCACCTCTAGATGGATTTTCTGGTACCCGCTGGCAATCATGCGCGTGAAAAAGCCCCCTTTGTGATACGACCAGCGCCCCACGGGAATGCTTGTCTTGGGCGTCTCAACATTAGGAACCGCGATTCGCTCCAGCTCCTCAAATGCAAGCCCTGTTCGGTCGTGAAATGCATCGCGCAGCTTCTGCTCCGCTTCAAAGATCATCTTCGCTTCGGGCGGCAGCTTATCCACGGCATCTTTGAGCAGCTTCTGGGGAAAGTTCATGATCACATCGGCCTGCCAGAGCGCGACTTCTTTGGGTGCAAGCAAAACGGCAAGCTGCTTGCGCTCGTTGGTGAGATCTTTGAAGCGAGCACGGGCAATAATCGCCCAGAGTAGCTCCTGAATCTTGCTCTGCTGCACCTGGGGAAACTTCTCCGCGCTGCTGAGAATCTGCTGGATCAGTGCTGCTTTCGGGCCTTGAAAGCCCCCGTACAAAAGTCCCGACCCACGGGTCGGTGCGGGCAAGCCCGCCTTGAGTCAGTAGCTCTGGAGGTCGGCGTAGAACCTCCCCGTACGAAGCTGGTATGCGCCACTCTCTTTTCGTGGCAGCATCAGTAGCGACTCCGCCTTGGGCAACGTCAGGCCATCGAGCAGGGGCACATCGGGCTGCGCGTGCTGAAGGCTCGTCGTCAGGGGCGGTTCGCCTTTCAGCAGCTTATCCAGCTCCTTCATCCCCGGAATCGGAAGCTTGAGCTGTCTTCCTCCACCGGGCAGCTTCAGTCCCGGAATCTGTGCTGCGCCACGAAACTCTCGTCGTGTCATCTTGGTACCTCCAAGGTCTACTTAGAGGGTTCCTAGGCAATTTCCTGCCAGAGAAAGCTGCGAAAAACTACACTACCGACGGTGGCGCATCAGGCCAGTTGTCATGAGCACCGCACTCATCAGAGCAAGAGAACGCGTGGAACAGCCAGCAGCGCGGCTCCCTTGACAACGCACAGCACCCCCAGAATCAGCCTCGGTTTGGATTGCATGAGTTATTATGCCAGATTTAATCTTTCTTCACGCAACGTGCGCTACAATCGAAGCATGATAAACAAGCGGACGCTGGCTCTGAGTGGAGCCTTGATTTTTGGGACGAGTGCGGTCTTGGTGGCGGGGCAAAAGCTGGAGGTTCTCAAGGGGGGCTCGCTGAAGCTGGCGGCATCGGGCTGGACGATCACTCCGGCGGGCAAAGAGCACGCGACCATGGGCGATATACTACTCTCGTCGACGCTACGGCCCGATGGACAGCTCTTGGCCGTAAGCAGTGGCGGCGGGGCGGCGCACGGAGTGAGCCTGATAGACGCGGCGACGGGGACGCTGAAGCAGCAGCTTAAGTTTGGCCGGACGCACGCGGGACTAGTGTGGTCACCCGATGGCGCGACGCTCTATATCTGCGGCGGAAACTCGGGGCTGATCCAGGTCATCACCAAGCAAGCCGATGGCAGCTACGCCCCTGGTACGCCCCTGACCGTGCTGGATACCAAGCCGGTGGCGGCGGGAACCAAGAAAGGCAAGCGCCAGAGTGGGGTCTACCTGAGTGGGCTGACCCTCTCCCCCAGTGGCAAGCGTCTCTACGCCGCAGATCTCGCCAGCGATACCCTTATCGCGCTCAACACCGATGGGAGCGAGAAGATCGAGCGGGAGCTAGAAGACGGGGCAAAGCCAGGGGCGCTGAAGCTCACCGCCGATGGAAAGTACGTGCTCTGTGCGCTCTGGAGCAAGGCCCAAGTACTGGTGCTGGATGCCGCGACTCTAGAGACCAAGCGGACGCTGAAAGTGGGGGCGCACCCCAACGATCTCTTGCTCGCCTCCGACGGACGGCTCTTTGTCTCCTGTGGCAACGAAGACGCGGTCTATGTCTTTGACTTTGCCAATCTCGATGTCTCGGCCTCGATCCGCGATGAAGACTCGCCCCTCCTAGAGAAAATCATCACGCGACTCTCCCTTCAGTCAGCCCCCGGAGCCACGCCTTCGTCGTTGGCGCTCTCCCCCGATGAGAAGACACTTTATGTTGCCTGCTCAGACATCAATGCCGTGGCCGTGATTGCCGCCGAGCGCCGGGGTGGGAGCAAAGTGGCGGGGTTTATCCCCACCGCGCACTACCCGACCACCGTCACGGTCTCAAGCGATGGCAAGAAGCTCTTTATTGGCAGTAGCAAGGGAATCGGTACCGGCTCAAATCCGAGCGAGAAGCCCGACCCGGAGTACCCACGTGGCTTCCCCTATATCGCCAGCCTACTCACGGGAATTGTCTCCACCGTCGAGACGCCCGATGCCAAGCAGCTCACAGAGTACACGCGCAAGTGCCTCGCGAACGTCCCGAAAGTGAGCCCGCCCAAGCCCAGCAGTAGCGCCATTCCCAGCAAGCTCGGCGAAAAATCCCCCATCGAGCACGTGCTCTATATCATCAAAGAGAACCGCACCTACGATCAAGTTTTCGGCGATCTGGAAAAAGGCAACGGCGACAAGAAACTCTGTCTGTTCGATGAAGACGTTACTCCCAATCACCATGCCCTGGCGCGGGAGTTTGTCACTCTCGATAATCTCTACTGTTCCGGCGAGGTGAGCGTGGACGGCCACCACTGGAGCAACGCGGGTCTTGTTCCCGATGTCATGCAGCGCACCTGGCCCGCACAGTACGGCGGCAAGGGCGCGCCTCCCCTCAAAGGCGGCGATTTTGGCGACCCGCTTGCCAAGACGCCCTCGGGCAAGATCTGGGACGCCTGCCAGCGTGCGGGGGTGAGCTTTCGCACCTACTACTACCACACGGATAAAAATCAAAGTGAGGAGTGGGCTGCGGCGCGTGCCAAGAGCGAGCGCGACCATAAAGCCGCCGATATCTTTATCAAAGAGCTTGCTGAGTTCGAGAAAAACAACAACCTCCCGAAGTTCATGGTCATGGCTCTCTCGGAAGACCACACACGTGGCGCAACCGCCGGAGCCTTCACCCCCAAGGCCGCTGTCGCCTCCAACGACCAAGGCATCGGCAAGATCGTCGAGGCGTGTAGCAAGAGCAAGTACTGGAGCAAGATGGCGATCTTCATTATCGAAGACGATGCCCAAAACGGCCCGGATCACGTGGATGCCCACCGCACAGTTGGCCTCGCGATCTCGCCCTACACCCGCACGGGACGCTTGGACTCTACTTTTTACACCACCTGCTCGTTCCTGCGCTCAATGGAGCTGATCTTAAACGTCCCGCCCCTCTCGGTCTTCGATGCCAACGCCACCCCGCTCTGGGCCAGTTTTGGAACCAAGGCCAACCTCACGCCCTACACCAACCGCCCACCCAAGATTGACCTGAACGCGAAAAATCCCGGCGGTACCAGCGCCGCAAAAGAGTCCGCCGAGATGGATCTAGACGAGCCCGATCAGCTCGATGAGGCTGAGGAGCAGCTGCTCAATAAAGTGATCTGGGAGAGTGTCAAAGGCAAGAAT
>NZ_CBAYMC010000205.1:0-8138 GCF_964826245.1 Armatimonas sp.
CGCCGCCCCCTCTTGGTGTGCCCAGCGCACGGGAATCTCCGCGACTTTTAGCCCGAGCCGCCGTGCCAGAAAAATCGCCTCCACATCGAAGCTAAAGCCAGCGAGCTGGCAGCGGGAGAAGATCGCCTGCGCCGCATCGCGCGTGAGCAACTTGAAGCCACACTGCGTGTCCTCAATGCCAGGCGTGGCGGCAAGCTGGACAATTTTATTGAACGCGCGTCCACAAAGCTCGCGCAGGAGCGGCTGGCGCACCGTCAGCTCCGACTCACGCAGAGGCCGGGAGCCGATGGCGTAGTCCGCGCCGGAGTCTAAAGCGGCTTCGAGCTTGGTCAGCTCCTCAATGGGCGTCGCCAGATCCGCGTCCATAAAGAGCACCCGCTCCCCAGCGGCCCGCAAGACCCCAAAGCGCACGGCGTAGCCCTTGCCTTTATTGCCACCGTAGCCCAGCACCGTCACGCCCGGAAACGTAGCTGCAACAGTGGCCGTCTCGTCTTTGGAGCCATCGTCCACCACTAAAATCTCGGCATCGAGCCCACGTGCTTGGACATAGGCCCACGTCGCCTCCAGCGTCCGAGGCAGGCGCTTGGCTTCGTTGTAGGCGGGAATGACGATAGAAAGCTGCATTTTCTTGGCGTTATTGTATCGCAGCTAGTGAGGACTAAGTGCTTGGGCCCAAATACATTAGAATTAGAATCGGCCCGATTTTTGCCTTGCCCATCGCCATTGAGGCAAGATCACCGCGTCGCAAATGTAAAGATAAATTTGGTCAGTTACTTAAGTTAGAAAGGCTTTCATGTCATGGCGGCCTTGTGCTCGTTCCAAACATTCCTGAGCCAGTTGTTTAACAAGGAAACAATCGCTTTCCTCAGGGTTCTTCTGAGGATCTGCCGACGTAAGAGTAACAAACACATTAAGACATCCCCACACAAGATGTGCTGATCTGCTGTCAGCATGTTGAGTATGAATTCCTTTAAGAGGGATGCCTTGCAATCCCGTAGCAAATATCTCATCGAGAGTGATTTTTATGATTAATTTTGCATTATCATTACGGCGATTCCCTTTTAAATCTACTGATATACCTCGAAATGGAATGTATATATCTCTAGGATATTGCCAATCATTTGGGTATATATTATTTTCAATTGATTCTATTGAGAACATTTGGATGTCTTTTTGTTTGGGAAGGAGATCCGCAAGATTTAGATGACGTACTTTTTCATGACGAAATACTTCTGCTGGAGCAATCGTAGCCAATTTGGCATTTTCTAGACGCTCCAGAGTTGCGCGAACTGCTGCTTCAATGTATGGTTTATCTGTATTGATATCTACTGGGTCTCTGCCCCAGATTCGCGTGTAGACAACACAGTGTCCTAATAAAGCAGAAAGTTCTCGTTTCGTATGCCAGCAGGCCTGCCCAAGGCGTTCCCCTGAAAAACTCCCTGGTTGAATGTTAGGCACGATACCACTGGTTCCTGGTAGACCATAGCCGCCAAGTAGATGATGTGGTTTTGGATGCCAAACAATACTGATGTCCATATCTCCCTGGCTTTTTATGTTCTTAAAACTTATTGTTGATTCATAAATATATCCCCCATAGGCTTCCCATCCTTGAACAGAGTGGTACGACTCCGTTGCAATCCATCTTTCTGAAGGGAAATCGCTCTGTTTAGGAAGATAAGGAACAAGGTTAACAAAGGCAGGGTAAGTGGCAAGCAAGCCTGCTTTATCAAAACGCTTTATACAATTGAGTAAGAAGTCAAGTGCTCGTTCATGAGTTGCCCAATTTTTCAACCCTCCTAACTCAAGTGATAAAAATAGACGATCTTTTTGTACTTTGAATTCCAGAGAACGAGTATCACTGCCTTTTGGTTCATTAATATCACTCAATACCATTGCATTAGGAATATCACTGTCATCCCTTTTTAAATATTTCCTAAATGAATATTTCGAGATTTGATTTTCCGCATTTTTTATACTGTAATTTAAATCTATTGATAAATTTATGTAATTTAATTTACTATGACAATAAATAAATGCATGTGATTGCCTATTCATATTTCGTATTTCATGATGTATCCTTGTTTTAGGAATACCTATATCTTCTTCAGTAGGCAAAAATATGCTGATATCTAGTGGGTCTAGCGCATTTCGTGGGATATTTCCAAAATTTTTCGGTTTCGGTTCTTGAAAAGGAACATAGTAATTACGTTTGTTTTTACAAGTACTTCCCATCAATATACTTGCTGTAGAGAAATGAAGAAAATGACGACGATTCATATAGTAGACTCCTGAGAGACATTTTACCTGTTTCGGACACTTAAACCTATGGTATCCTGAGGCTCAGTTATGAACCGTCTAGATGCACGTTTTGCGGAGCTGAAGTCACGTGGCGAGGGAGCCCTTGTCGCTTTTATTACAGCAGGCGATCCGTTTCCGAGTCATACCGCCGATGTGATCTGTGCCTTGGCGGAGGCCGGAGCCGATGTGATCGAGCTGGGAGTTCCCTTCTCCGACCCGCTGGCCGATGGCCCGACGATCCAAGCGGCGAGCTTCCGGGCGCTGCAGGGCGGAATGACGCCGCCGAAAGTGCTGGACGCGGTGCGCGAGGCCCGCGCACGTGGTGTGACGGTGCCAATGGTGCTGATGGGAGCCTACAACCCAGTGCTCCAGTATGGGCCAGAGAAATTCGCACAAGACGCCGTGGCCGCCGGGGCCGATGGCGCGATTGTCACCGATGTGATTCCGGAAGAGGCCGATACCTGGAAGCCGATTGCCGATGCGGCGGGCCTCGCGACAATCTTCTTGCTCGCCCCAACCTCCACGATGGAGCGCATGGAAGCCGTCGGCAAGCTCGCGGCGGGCTTTATCTACTGCGTCTCGATGACAGGCATCACCGGAACCAAAGAAGTCGTCCCCAGTGAGCTACCCGGCTTAGTCTCCGCGATTCGAGAGCACGCCCGTGAGACGCCGGTCTGTGTGGGCTTTGGTGTCAAGACCCCCGAGCAAGTCAAGGCCATCTGCGTCTTTGCCGATGGTGCCGTGGTCGGAAGCTCGCTGGTCACCCTGCTCCACGAAAACCGCGAAGACCCTGATGTGCTTAGCTTCGTGAAAGAGTATGTTGCGTCGCTAAAAACTGCTACAATAGTCCCATGAATCGACGACAGTTTCTTGGGGCCGCGGCCGCGCCTCTCTTTTTGCCTAGCTCTGTGCTGGGGCGTGCGGGCCACACCGCGCCTGCGGATCGCATTACCGTGGGCATTATCGGCTGTGGGAAGATGGCCAATGACTTCCATATCCCGACGCTTCTGGACTTCGACGACGTGCAGATTCTCGCGGTCTGTGATGTGGACACGACCCGGCGCGAGCGGGCCAAGAAGCGTGTCGAGACGCACTACACCGGCGAGGAGCGCGCCACCCGCACCTGCGCGGCCTACAACGACTTTCGTGAGATTATCGCCCGCAAAGATATCGACGCCGTGGTGATTGTCACCCCCGAGCACTGGCACGCGATCCCGATTATCGAGGCGTGTAAAGCCGGAAAAGATGTCTACTGCGAGAAGCCGCTCACGCTGACGCTCGCGGAGTCCAAGCGCTGCATCGAGGCGGTGCGCAAGTACAAGCGCGTGCTCCAGACCGGCAGCCAGCAGCGCTCCAATGTCTTTGGGAGCTTCCGCCAGGGCTGTGAGTTTATCCGAAATGGGCGGCTGGGAAAGATCAAGTCCGTGACGGTCGGAGTTGCCGCACCGAGCATCTGGTGCGATCTGAAGGAAGAGACGCCAGAGCCGGGTCTTGACTGGAACCTGTGGCTTGGCCCCGCCCCGATGCGCCCCTACAGCTCCGTGCTCTCCCCGCGCGGTGCGCACAACCACTTCCCCGCCTGGCGCAACTACCGCGAGTACTCGGGCGGCGGTCATGCCGACATGGGCGCCCACCACTACGACATCGCGCAGTGGGCGCTGGGCAAGGACGACACCGACCCGGTCGAGATCATCCCACCGTCTGATCCTATGGCGATGGAGGGTGCGAAGCTGATCTACGCCGATGGGATCGAGGTGACTCACGGTGGCCCGAGTGGCTGCTTCTTCACCGGCACCAATGGAACCCTGCACTTAGACCGTGGCGTGCTGAAAAGCGACCCACCAGAGCTGGCCAAGACGCCACTGGGCGAGAAAGAGACCACGCGTCTCTTTGTCTCGCCGGGGCACCACCGCAACTGGATCAACTGCATCAAGAGCCGTGAGAAGCCGCTGTGTGATGTGGAGATCGGCTGCCGCTCCGTGGCGCTGGTGCAGCTGGCCAATCTCGCCTACTGGCACCGCCGCCCCCTGAAGTGGGATCCCGTAAAGTGGGAGTTTATCGGCGATAAAGAAGCCAACAAGTGGCTCGACCGCGAGCGCCGCCCCCAGTGGAAACTGCCGAAAGTGTGATCTCATGCCTGAGGAGAAAATCACCGAGTCGCTGAAAGTTGCCGATGTCTGGGCCGGGCATCCGGTGGGGTTTGCGCTGCTGACCCACGGCAACCGGCAGTTTGTGGCGTTCTATGATGCCAAGCGGCACATGACAGTTGCGCAGCGGAGCTTGGGAAGCAAGACTTGGACACTGACCAAGCTGCCGTCGCAGGTGGGCTGGGACTCGCATAACTATGTCACGCTGGCGGTAGACGGTGAGGGCTTTTTGCATCTGTCGGGAAACATGCATGTGGTGCCACTGGTCTACTTCCGCTCCACCAAGCCCCTCGATGCAAGTAGCCTGGTGCCCGTCAAGGCAATGACGGGCCAGCGAGAGACTCGTGTCACGTACCCGCTGTTCTTTCGGGGCGCAAAGCAAGAGCTGATCTTTACCTACCGCGATGGGGGCAGTGGCAACGGCGACCAGCTCTACAACACCTACAATCTCAAGACTAAGGCCTGGCGGCGACTTTTAGACAAAGTACTGACAGATGGCGAGGGGGAGCGCAATGCCTATCTTGCCCTGCCACAGCTCGGCCCCGACGGCTACTTCCATCTGATCTGGATCTGGCGCGAGACCCCGGATGCCGCCACGAACCACCATCCGTCGTATGCTCGGAGCCGCGACTTAGTGCACTGGGAAGATAGCGCGGGAAAGCCGCTAACACTCCCCATTACACTCAAGACGGGTGAGGTGATCGATCCCATCCCCGAGCACGGCGGCGCGCTCAATGGCCAGGTGAAGCTGGGCTTCGACTCGCAGAAGCGCCCCGTAGTCTCCTACACCAAGTACGATAAAAACGGCAAGAGCCAGCTCTACTGTAGCCGCCGTGAGAAGTCCGGCTGGAAGATCTACCAAGTGAGCAGCTGGGACTGGCGCTGGGAGTTCGGCGGCGGTGGAACAATCGTTGTGGAGGTCAATGTCGGAGCGGTGGAGAGCGCAGGGCCGGGGCACCTAAAGCTTGCCTTCAGGACAAAAAACCACGGAAGCGGAGTGCTGGTGCTCGACGAGAAGACGCTCAAAGTGATCAAGACACTCCCGCCGCCCGAGGGCTATCCCAAGAGCCTGCGCCCTGTGCGCCTAAAGTTCCCCGAGCTGCAAGTCAAGTGGGCGAGCGACTTGGGCAAGCCTGCGGCGGCGGGCACCCGCTATGCTCTGCGCTGGGAAACCCTCGGTCCCAACCGTGACAAGCCACGCACCGAACCACTGCCCCCCGCTTCCGAATTGTGGCTCTATAAGCTCAAGGAGCCGTCTTGATGGGGCGTGGCTGGGCGACAATAAACGCCGTGAGATCCCAGGACTCCTGAAGGGTCAGTGAGCCACCAGAGCCGAAGGGCATGTTGTGCTTGAGAAAGCCCGCCATTTTTTCGGGCTTGGCTCCTAGCCCCGCGAGGTTGTTGAACGACTGCGGCCCCCAGAGCGCGGGGCGAAAGTAAGTGTTGCTCTCGTAGCGTCCTTCGCCGTTGGTGCTGTGGCAAGCGGCGCACTTCTGGGCAAAGAGGGCTCTTCCTCGCTCGGGATCACCGACGAGCTTCTCGACTTTGGGCATTCCCGACACCGGGAGTGGCTGCGCGCCCCACTGCTCGTCGAGCCAGCGGAGATACGCGTTGAACGCCGCCATCTCCGGGCCGTCGGTGGGGATGGGCTTGCCGTTCATGCTGCGCTGGAGGCACTGGTTGATGCGGTCGTAGAACTTCTGGGCCGTGTCGTACTTTCCTTCCGCGAACATGCCAATCCACGGCGACGACGACAGACTCCGCCCGGCATCGAGATGACAGCTAGAGCAGTGGAGCTTGTTGCCCACAACCTTGGGGAGTAGCTCATAGGTGCGCTCTGAGAGGGCATGGCCACGCTGGATGGCTTTCCAGTTCTGCTTGTCCCACTCGGTTCGGGGCTTTGTCGGTGCCACAATCAGGGGCTTCTCAGCAACACTTGGCTGAGCACGGCGCAGGGAGTAGACAAAGTCCGAGGCGACAAATTTATCTTGCTTGAGTGTTCGGGCTGAGGCGTGGCAGCCGAGGCAGGAGCTCTCCTGGACAAAGCTCTCCATCGTGGTATTGGAGACAAAGGCAGGCTCCACACGCCCCCCTGCTCCTGAGCCGGGAACCGGCCACTGCGCCCCGACCAGCTCGTAGTTCTGCAGGACACTGCCTGCCGTGTGGAGCACCTGCTGCTGGGTGTGGTTGAGCTGGCGCAAACGGGCAGGGAGCGGGGTATGTCGGACAATAGAGTTTGGGATGCCCGTCTGCGTCTGCTGGTTGGTCTTGGTACCAGGAGTCAGCGCGGGGGTAAACGACGGATCCGTGCCCTCAACGTTGCCCGTGTGCTCAAAGGTCGCCCAGATCCACTGGGGAGCCGACGGGGTTTTCTGGACAATATGCAGCCCAACCAGCCCCATCGTGCGCTTTCGCTTACGCCCCGGCTTGCCGTTTTTCATGTCAAAGACGAGGCACTCACGGGTTAGGTAGTAGGGTGCCTCACCTGGCTCTAGCTCACGCCAGCTTGCCTTGACCATCATCGCCCCGTCTGGAAACGCGACGCTCTCCGTGCGCTGCTGCTGGCGGCTGTCGTAGAGCTTGTGGCTGCGGAGATAGTCAAAGAGGACTTTATTGAAGCGAATCTCGTAGCGCACGATATGCCCATAGCGGTCCGTCAGCGTGGCCGGGAGCGTCCCATCGCTCTGCACTGCCTGGAGGTTGTCGCTTAGCAAGCGCTCCCGTGGTAGAGGCGACTCCCACCTAGGCGGCTCGGCTCCTCCGGGGAGATAGATCTCCTCAGGCGTCTTCCACGTCTCCCAGACCTTCAGCCCCTCATCCCCCAGCGGCTTGCTGGCGTCTGCCTCGCCCCGCTTCCCTTTTTGGGCAGGCCAGCCCAGCGCCACAAACTCCTGCCACGCAAACGCCTCCACAGACCGCTGTGTCGTGAGAGTGTCCCCCCCAGAAAGCCCTCCCAGCACATCAGTCGGTACGGTCGGACTTAGAGCAACTGATGCAAGAGCCAGCACTGGCAAGAAAGCGGCAAGAGAGCGCATGAGAGTATTTTACCGCACCATGCCCCCTACCCCCTGCCCGGCGGTGGTTAGGGGGGAAACGGTACAATACTCACGTGAGTACAAAACCCCTTACCGTGGCCCTTCTGCGCCCGGACTCGACGCGCCGTGAGGCCATCGCTCTTTGTGAGAAGTTCGCCCCGACGGCAGACTCCGTGTGCGTCTTGCCGACGTGGGTCGCGGATGTTTTAGAGAGCGGCCTCGAAGTCGCGACCGTGATCGGGTGGCCGCACGGGGCTGCCAACTCCCAGGCGCTCGGTGTTGAGGCCGCGATGGCGACGGCGGACGGCGCGACGGAGCTGATCTTCTTTCCGAATCTCTCGGCACTGAAGTCCGGCGCGGAGCTGTTAGTGGCCGATGCCGTGCAGACCGTGGTGGATGCCGCCGCGCCCACGGACTCCGAGGTGACGCTATGGCTCCCCTGGGCGCAACTAAAGCCACTGGAGCGCCAGTCGCTGGCCCGCCTCGCCGTAGAGTGCGGCGCGAGTGCGCTTGTGCTGCCTGTGGATGACGAAGAATCGGCCAAGGCCCTGCGCGAGTTCCTCCCCGACGAGATCGGGATGATCATTGCTTGCGAGGCAAGCGCGGCGAGCGCGGCCTATGCCCATCGCCTGTGGAGCGAAGAATAAGCGCGGATGGA
>NZ_CBAYMC010000206.1:0-8102 GCF_964826245.1 Armatimonas sp.
CGGACAAAGGCGGCACCGGCGGCAAGCCGTAGCCAGACACTCTCGGCTTGCGCCGCCGTCATTCGAACCGGAGCGGCCAGCGGTTTAAGAAAGAGCACACAGAACCAGAATAAGCACAGTGCCGCCGCTGCAAAGGCGTAGCTGGGCCAAGCCACTTTGAAAATGGCCAGCAGTGCCCCACCAAGCGCCGGGCCACCCAGGGACGCAAGTTGCCAGCGCGACGTGTTCCAGGCAATCGCATTTGCCAGCGCCTCTTCGGGAACCAGCTGGGGAAGAAGGGCAGAGCGAGCGGGGTTTGCCACCGCTTGAAAGAGCGCCTCAACGAGAAGAATGGCATAGAGCCACCCAATCGGCGCTTTGGTGTAGGAGAGCCAAGCGAGCACCAGCATGCACAGAAAGACAAAAGGCAGCGTAAAAATCAGAATCTTCTTACGGTCTTTCCGGTCGGCCAGATCGCCTGCGGGGAGCGCCAGCGCCACCACGGGAATCGCCTGAAGCAGCCCCAAGAGCCCCAGTGCACCAGGGTCGTGGGTGCGCTCATAGAGCTCCCAGCCCAGCGCTACCGAGAAGATCTGTCCCCCCAGCGCCGACGCCAGCCCCCCAATAGCAAAGAGCCGGTAGTTGGCGGAGCGCAGAGCGGCATAGGGGTCGCGGGACATAGAACCGGAGTATACCTAGCTACGCGGTACAATAGAGCCATGTTCACAGGCATTATTGAGGCGGTCGGTAAGATCGCGGCGCTAGACTCCGGGCGCGACTCGGTGCGGATCACGGTGTCAGCGGCGCGGATCGCGGAAGACGTTGCCATCGGCGACTCGGTGGCGATCAATGGCGTCTGCCTCACAGTGGTGGAGATCATGGCTCCGCAAGTGAGCTTCGAGGCCGTCTATGAGACGCTCCGCCGCACGACGCTGGGCCAGCGCAGGGTCGGGGAGACGGTGAACTTAGAGCGCGCCCTCAAGGCAGACGGGCGCTTTGGGGGGCATATCGTCCAAGGGCACGTAGACGGCACGGGGCGCATTGCCTCGATCCGACCCGCAGGCGACTCCTGGTTTGTCTATGTGGAAGCGTCGCCCGAGCTGCTGCGCTATGTTGTTACCAAAGGCAGTGTCTGCGTGGACGGCATCTCGCTCACCGTGATGGACGCCGACGACAAGGCCTTCTCGCTCTCGATCATCCCTCACACCTGGGAGAACACCACCCTCAAAGACTGGCGGGCAGGCGACTCCGTCAATATCGAGACCGATATCATCGGCAAGTATGTCGAGAAGCTCATGGGCGGGCAGTGGGGCGCACTGGGCGGCGGACGCGGTGTGACGATGGATCTGCTGGCTCGCAGTGGCTACATCGAGACCCAGCCCGAGCCTGAGGCATCCCGGCGATGGTAGAGTCCGAGATTCACTTTGACCGGATCGAAGACGCCATTGAGGATCTTCGGGCAGGCAAGCTCATTATCCTCGTAGATGACGAAGACCGGGAGAACGAGGGCGATTTTGTGATGGCCGCTGAGTTTGTAACGCCTGAGATCATCACGCTCATGAACCGCCGTGCCAGTGGGATTATCACGGTTCCGATGATGGCCGAGCGCCTCGAGCAGCTGAGTATCCCGCCCCAAGTGCAAGACAACACCGAGGCAATGCGCACGGCGTTTCATATCGCCGTGGATGCCCGCGCCGGAACGACCAGTGGCTCCAGCGCCCAAGACCGTGTGGTCACCATCCAGAAGCTCGCCGATCCGAGCGCGGTGCCTGCGGACTTCAACCGTCCTGGCCACGTCAGCCCGCTCATGGCGCGCAACGGCGGCGTCCTCAAGCGCCCCGGCCACACCGAGGCCACGGTAGACTTAATGCGCCTCGCGGGGCTTCAGCCCGTGGGCGTGATCTGTGAGATCATGGGCGACGATGGCGAGATGCTACGCCTTCCGGGCCTGGCCGCGCTTGCCCAAGAGCTGGGCCTTAAGCTGTGCACCATCGCCGATCTCATTCGCTATCGGCGCCGCACCGAGAAGCTGGTCAGCAAGCTCGCGGTCGTGCAGATGCCCACTCGCTACGGCACTTTTGTGGCGCATGCCTACACCAGCGATGTAGACAACAACGAGTACTTAGCCTTGGTCATGGGTGAGATCAGCCCCGATGCGCCCATTCTCTGCCGCATTCATAGCTCGTGTGTGACAGGAGACTTACTTGGCTCGCTCCGCTGCGACTGTGGCGACCAGCTCCAGCTCGCCTTGCAGAAAATCGCCGACGAAGGCCGAGGTGTTCTGCTCTACATCGAGCAAGAGGGCCGTGGGATTGGATTGGTCAATAAAATGCGCGCCTATGCTCTGCAAGACCAGGGTGCGGACACGCTAGATGCCAACCTCATGCTAGGCTTCAAGGCCGACTCGCGTGACTACGGAATCGGGGCACAGATACTGGTGGACTTAGGACTGCGCAAGCTACGCCTGATGACCAACAACCCCGGAAAGCGCGATGGCCTCCAGGGCTTTGATCTTCAAGTCACCGAGCGCGTCCCGCTCCCGGTTGCCGCGAACCCACATAATGCACGCTACCTAGAAACCAAGCGCACCCGCATGGGCCACGACTTACCGCCTCCAACGGAGTAACCTAGCGGCGGCGACGACGCAGAACTACTCCGCCCAGCCCCAGAAGCGCAAGAGTTGCAGGCTCAGGAATCGTAGCCTGTGGCGCAGGATTCGTTGCGAAAGTCCCGGTAGCATCTGCAGTGAAGTTGTTCAAGTAACCATTCACATTCAGAGTAAAGTCAGGGGTCAGAGCATTAAGCGACAGGGAATAGTCACGGCGGGTAGTATTATTAAAGAGAAGGAAATCTGAGGTCATGGTAACAGAGTCTCCTGTTGCTCCATTCTGAGACCCCGTAAAACTCGCTGTGCTACCTCCGTCTGTGCCAATCAAAAAACCGCCACGTCGCCCAGGAGTTCCTCCTGCGTTAGCAACAATCGTCAGGAGGTTTGTCTTTCCATTCACCGGAGTATCTGCGGTGTAAGTCATTGTAATACTAGTCAATGACTGTCGAAGGGTTCCTCCTAAATCATCGGTAACCGCTCCCACAGTTGCCGATAGAGTCATCTTTGCAGGAATGAGAGTTGCAAAACTACTTCCGTTATAATCGTTGATCACCTGATAAAAGAAGTTAATATCCTGTGGTACTGCTAAATTAAATGTACTAGATGCTCCTGAGTTCGTAAAGGTAAAAGGCTTCGAACCACCACCTGCCTGGGAGAAGTTAGCAAACGTAGTAAACTGAGCATGGGCAGACGAAGTAAGTACAGCCGCCACAAAACCTAGGGCGAGGCCCTTTACAATAGCACGATTCATCTATGTGTGTCTCCAAAACAACTGCCGGTCACAAAATATTAACGGAAGCATGACCGAGCGATTTACGACTAAATTATGGGCTTTTCCAAATAAATAATTAGGTCGCCTTCAGCGAGGAATTTCCAACTCCTGACCTGAATTCAGAGTTGCTCGCACTGTCCAACTAAACCAGCGATATGGGACGATCGAGGAGTAATGTTTAATGGAAAAGCTCACAGGGTGGAACATTCTCGGGGAGTCGATCGTTCTGGAAGTATGCTGGCAAGTGATTTCAGCGGTGGCTTACCGCTTGGTATTGGGATTGCGGGGGCGCTGACATCGTTTGGGTTGATGGCTATGGCCTGGTACGCACGAGGGCACTGGCAGCGCAGCCTGAAGACCCTAGGGCTGGGATTGCAGGGCGCAGGGGTCTACCGGGGTCGGGCTATCCAGATCACGCGGCAGGGCCAGTCCGTCACCATTGCCATTCGCACCCGAAACGCCGCGCGGCTCTACGATGAGCTGAGCAGTGAAGGCCCCGTACCAAGCCTTCCCTGGATCACGGAGCTAGCGGCGATGCAGCTCAATACTCTGGCGTTTGCCCGCCGTGTTTGGGATCGGTGGCACATCCAACTCAACGAGCAGACCCTTCGAATCTCCTGCGCCACACTACAACCAGAGCGCCTCCGTTTTCTCCTCGATCTTGCCTGTGACCTTGCCGATGGAGTAGATCGTTTCGGCGAAGAGAGACAGCCTCGGCTACGGTTCCGTCGGCGTGCGCTATACTAGGGGGTAATGACCCCTACTTTGATCGGCCACACCACTGCCGAGCTGACTGCACTCCTGACCGAGATGGGCCTTCCTGGCTATCGTGGAAAGCAGCTCGCCCGTGGTTTCTATACCCGTTTTGCCCGTGACTTCGATGCCTTCTCGGACTTGCCCAAGGCGCTCCGTGAGAAGCTTGCTACCGAGACACAGCTCGCGCCTTGCTCAGAGCGAAGCGTCCAGAGCGCTCCCGATGGCACGGAAAAGTATCTCCTTAATCTCACCGATAGTGAGGTAATCGAGGCGGTCTACCTGCCGTATGAAGACCGGACGTCGGTGTGTGTGTCGTCGCAGGTAGGCTGCCCGATGGCTTGCTCGTTCTGCGCGACGGGCACCGAGGGGCTGGCTCGTAACTTAACGGCAGGAGAGATCGTAGACCAGCTCTTGTTCATGCAGGCAAAGCACCCCGAGCAGCGCATCTCTCACTTAGTCCTCATGGGAATGGGCGAGCCGCTGATCAACCTGCCCAATGTTCTCAAAGCCTTGCACCTGCTCCACGACGAAGTCGGGCTCTCGTATAGAAACATGACGGTCTCGACGGTCGGGGTTGTGCCGGGAATGGAGAAGCTAGCGGCGGAAGACTTGCCTATCACGCTGGCGGTCTCGCTCCATGCCCCCAACAACACGCTCCGCTCCGAGCTGGTGCCGCTGAATGAAAAGTACCCGATTGGCCGACTGATGGAAGCCTGCCGCCACTATACCGACACGACGCGACGCCGGATCACGTTCGAGTATGTCCTGATGGCCGGAATCAACGACACGGAGAAAGAGGCACATGAGCTTGGCGAGCTACTGCGCCGCCAGCCACTCTGTGCCGTGAACACGATCCCCTACAACTCCACCGATGTCGAAGCCCGCTACCAGCGCCCGACTCCCGAGGCGGCGCGGCTCTTTCGGGAGATCGTTGCCTCGTATGGCGTGACCATTACCCAGCGCTACGAGAAAGGCCACCGGATCGCCGCCGCGTGTGGCCAGCTCAAGCGCTCCGCGCTCAAGCCCGGCTCTGCCATGCGCCCCTTGCCCCTCTTCTCCCAGATTCCCGTTGCGGAGCCGACCGAGCCCACTCTGGAGCCTACCGCATGACAGCGGAGGAGTGGCGAGAGCGGCTTGCCACGCTTCCCCAGAAAGAGATCCAGCGCTTGCTCAAGAGCGAGCCTTTGGTGATGGCACAGATCAGCGCGGGGTTTCGCCCCGGTGTCGAGACTCTGAAGAATCCGATTGTTCTCAAGCGCTTGGCGGAGGCACTCCCCAAGAACCCCAAGCTCGCGGAGGCGCTGGAGGCAGTACCCATCCATGAGCCTGTGCCGTCTGCCAGCCCCAACCCCGCCAGAACCCTCCCCGCCTCGTCCCTCGGCGACCCTCCATCTTCGAAGGAGGGTGAGCTTAAGGCGAAGCTCAGAGAGCAGCGGGCGGCTCTGCGAGAAAGAGACGCCGAGCTGACAGAACTTCGTGCGCGGCTTGGGCAGTGTGAAAAAGAGCGGGATGCGGCCCTCGTTGAGCGGGACTCCGAGCGCAAGGCGCGGGAGACACGTGAGGCGCAACTTGAGCGGGAACGTCGCCGAAAGGTTCCCGAGCCCGTCGTGGTAAAAGCCTCAGCGCCAACCGCCACGGCTCCGACACTGGCTGCGGAGCCGCCGACTTCCTGGTTCCCTGAGGCGCTGAGTCGCCTGCTACAGCGTGGCCATGATGCGACCGTCCTGGCGCTCTGCCGCGAGCTCCTCACCGATGATTCCCTTCCCCTGGTTGCGCGAGCAGGGATTCAGGGAGCCTATGCCGCAGCCCTCGATAGCCTGGGCGCTCCCGATGCGGTTGCGCAGTCTCGACTCGCCGCAGAGGCATTTCTGAGTGCGGGCCAGCCTTTAGAGGCATCCGAGGCCCTCTTGCGCTCGTTTACCCGAAACACGCCCAGTACGGCAGAGCGGGCACTGCTCCAGAAGCTCCTCGCCATGGCCGAGCGCCGGGGTGAGCTAGAGGCACTAAGCCAGAGCTGGCTGCGCCAGCGCCTGACCCGCCCCGCTGCCTTTGCCTGTCTGACGAAGGGCTTGGAGAGTGTGGGTAAAAAATATCCCTCGCTTCTGCCAGAGCCCCGTGCCACAACACTAGTCCCTGATGCGACCGTCGCGCTCCCGACAACGTCGAAGAGCGTGGCCACAGTAACGGCCCGAAAACTGGTACAAGCCGTAGACGAAGGCACTGTCGCGCTGGTGAGTCAGGCACGGGCAGGTTTGCAGGCGCTCCGCACGAGTGATCCTGGCCTTGCGGATGCTCTGTTGGAGGCAGTGGGCCGCCTCAGCCCGCCAAGCGTCGCGACCCTAACCGCGACACGCCTCCGGCCGATTGTGGTGGATGCGTCCAATGTTGCGAGACACATCGGCGACCCGCTAGCGGCCCTGGTGACCAAGAAAGCAACAGGTTCGACCACCCAGCTTGTCGCACTTCGGGAGTTCTTGCTCTTGCACGGCTTCTTTCCCGTGATCTGTATCGCCGATGCCAACCTGCGCCATGTGGTCACCGATAAAGCTGCCTACGCAGCACTCGTGGAGCGGCATATCGTCCGCGAGACCCTCCCCGGAACCAGCGCCGATGAGCTACTGCTTACCGAGGCCCACGCCCACAGTGCCCCTCTCCTCACCAACGACCGCCTCGCAGACTGGGGAAAGCAGGCAGACGGTATCGAGCGGCTCGGCTTCACGATCCACAAAAACACCGTCACCCTGCTTCCCGTTTAGACTTACAGCTTCCAGCCCTTTCGGTAGGGCGGAGCGATGTAGGCATTGGCGGCATTGTTGTTGGTGAAGCGCACCGCTTTCGAATCCCACTTGAGGGTCTGGCCAGGGAAGCGAATCGCGATGGCTCCCAGAAGCGCCACTTGCGTGAGCCGTCCGCCATAGTCAAAGTTAGAGCCCGCTTGCCGTCCCGTTCGGATCGCCTCAAGCCAGTCCCAGTGATGGCCCTTGACTCTAGGAATGGTCTCTTTGGGGGCATTGCTTCCCGTGTTCTCGTTTCGGAGCTTCTCGGGCAGGATATGACAGCCACCACCGCCGTGCGAGCCATGCACAATCATTCCCTTTTCGCCAAACAGAATGGCTCCGGTGCGTGGCACCTCATCGTCCCCGAAGTTCGCAGGTTTGGGGATCGCATTGTCGCCATCGTGCCAGACGAGGGTAACCGGACCACGCCCTGCCTTTGCCGGGAACTCAAAGGTAATCTTTGTCGCTGACGGGTAGGTCAGTCCCTGAGTTGCAGGGTCGTAACCGGGTGTTTCCGCGTGAACCGTTGTGGGAGCATCCAGGTCGAGCGCCCAGAACGCGGGATCAATCACGTGGCAGAACCAGTCGCCGATCGTGCCGGTTCCAAAGGGCAGCCAGCCACGCCAGTTCCAGTGCACCCAAAACGGAGCGTAGGGTCGAAACGGCACGGGGCCCAGCCAGAGATCGTAGTCCAGCTCAGAAGGCACTTCGTATTTTTGCTCCAGCTTATCCAGATTGCGGATCTGGCTGTAGACATCCTTGAACTCACCGCAGGCGGCATGCACCGTGTGAACTTGGCCGATGGCCCCAGCCCCGACCCACTCGACGACGCGCCGGATCGAGTCGGTGGAGTGCCCCTGGTTTCCAAGCTGGGTAACCACTTTATGCTTTCGAGCCGCCGCCATCAGGGTCTGCACCTCATGGATGCTATGGGCCAGAGGCTTCTCGCAGTAGACATGCTTACCGTTTCGGATTGCCTCCATGGCAATCACGGCATGGGTATGGTCGGGGGTGCCGATCACAACGGCATCTAGCTCTTTGCCCAGCTCCTTGATCATCACGCGGTAGTCTTTGAACTTCTTGGCATTCGGGTACTGTTCAAACTTCTTGGCGGCGTACTTGTGGTCCACATCACAGAGAGCGATCAGGTTTCCACCTGCGGCAATGACCTGATCCACATCGGATCCGCCTTGGCTACCGACCCCAATCC
>NZ_CBAYMC010000207.1:0-8035 GCF_964826245.1 Armatimonas sp.
CGCTCTCGAACCTATCCACCTCCGGAAGGCGACGCTCGTTCTCTTTGGCCTCATGCACGGTGAAGGGCTTGCGAATGTGGCCCATGATCGCGCTCTTGCGGGAGCCGGGCGGAGCAATCCCGATGCACCAGAGCGTGAGGGGCTCGATAGACCCTCTCTTAGCGGCGACAGCGACACGCTTCTGAGTAGCAGCGGCGACGGCTGCCAGAACCTGAACACCGGGAAGGTCGGGAGCCGTGCCCACACTGGCGGCAAGCCCTTCGGAGAAGTCTCTGAGCACTGGGGGGAGAGCCCATGTCGGGAAGGGAGGCAAGTCCTCTTGCCCGAAAGAAAGCGGGTCGGAGTCCCATTCCGTCAATTTTGTCAATTTTGTCAAATTCGCGCTTATAGAGGGGGGTATTTCTTCTTCTTCTTCTTCTTCTTTATTCCTATCCCCCCTTAAAGGAAATGTCGCATTTTTGACAAAATTGACGGAACTGCCAGTTTTCAAGGGATTGTAGAACTCGGTCTTGCCCTCGGCTGCCTTGGCTATGGTGTACTCAAGGTAGGTCTGAGCGCCCCGCATCGTGTCCCACTTCTCACGGGCAAGCCCAGACCGGCGCATCATGGCCTCAGTGCGCGCCTGGTCACCTTGTGTCCAGAAGAGCAAGAGCCCCGCAAGCGCCATATCTGCCTCAGACGCCCCCGGAAGTCCCGCATGGGAGCCTGACCACAGCGCGGCGAACTTGGCTCCATCCTTGGCACCGTTGGCCTTGGTGAGCAGCCCGTAATCGTCCATGTCCAGCGGGCTGGGGGCAGGACGATGGTTCGAACCATCGTGACGATCAGAGACCGGCGCGGCTTCACGCTTCGGGAAGTGGTGAGCTAGAAAGGCAGTGAGCACGTCAGGCGCTCCCTCGCAGCTCTCAGGGCTCTCCTGAAGCCTCTGACCGGTCACGGTGAAGTATCGGCCCCTGTCGTAGCACTCAGCGCCCGTGGTGGCGTTTCTGCGTCCCATCGTGCCCTCGGGAAGAGCGCCTAGGCCAATGAGCTTTACACCGGTACCACTCGGGGACACCTCGCAGTAAGTAGCAAAGCGATTCACCCAGTCCGAAGCCTCGGGGGTGAGCTGGCCGGTTTCTTTGTCTCGGCAGGCATCGAGGTCTACCCCGAAATATTGGTCCTCGGGTGAAAAGACGAAGCCGATACCATCGAAGCCCAGGCGCTTGACGCTGGTTTTTGCTTGATCGAAGGTTGCCCAGGTCTCGGGATCGGTAGACTTTGCACCGCCTTTACCGTCAGCACGGAACGGGGCTTTTGTCCACTTGCCTGCCTCGCCTGGCTTGCCTTCTCTCCAGACGAAGCGCCAACCAACCCACTGAGGGAGCGCCTTGAGCTCGGGGGGAATGGCATCAAAGAGCGTGGGGAGCGCTCGGGGTTTTGGAGCCTGGTTCATACCATCAGACTCCCTTCTCCACCACGTAATCCTGAAACGGAAAGAAAGCTACCCTTGAAATGATCCTGAGCAAGTCGTATTTGAATCGCCCGTCGCTCCCGCTGGGTGAAGTCTATTCTCTCCAGGCACCAGCAAAGGTATCCGCTGGGAATGTCCTGTAGCTCGCATCCATCATATTTTCCAAAACGCACTCTCAGTGCCGCTGTGTCTATGTAACGCCCGACTAGATCGGGTGAAGGATTGAATCGCCGATGTAAGAGCGATCTGTCTCGAATTGTCATAACCCACCTAAAAAGATCGCGGCCTCAGTCTCCAGTGGGCAGGGAGAGACTGAGGCCGGTCTTAGGTAGCTGTGAGACTACCCGTCAGCGTGGCTGCAAGCTCCCCGTCAGGAACCAGCAACGCGGACGCTCTAGCAATGCGACCTCCCTGCCAGGGCGACGCACCGCAAAAACTTCGATATAGGGCGGGAAGGCTCAGGGGGTGAAGATAGGTTCTTCACGAAGAGTCAGCCAGCCGCTAAAAGTCACCAGTGACAAAGCGGCGGCTTTTGAGATATACTCAGATTGAGTCGGGGGCGTAAGTTCAACCTGATTTCACTCTTGGCCTAGGCCCTCGCGCTGCTAACGTGGGGGCTTTTGCTTTTTCTACTGGATTATGGGGAATAATCCCCTTAGAACAAAGTGTACTTCAGATAACAGTTTTTTACAATGCCTGTCTGTTACCTGTAGACCTCCTTTTCTTCCATAACCTTTGTGATTGACGGCTTGCACATCTGCGTGAGCAGGAAATTGCCTTCGGGTTCTCTTTCCAGAAAACGGATTGACAAGTACCGCACCTATCGAGCTGGCGACGTGTGAGAGCGCGATAGAACTCCTTGACCAGGAGCCTGCCAATAAAATCCTCAAGGCTCTCCGTGGCCCCGATGAAGGGGAGCACTGCCTTCAAGTCAGGATGGTGAAAATCCACTGCGTCTTCCCCTATCCAAACTTCAGGCGGGCCACTTGTTTCAAAAGCTGCTTGCCAAACTATTTTTGGGGGCGTGTATCTTGCCAGGAGTTCATTGAGGCGAGATACCTCTTCTCTGCTCGGCACCTGGCTATCAGCGGCCAGGCGCATGAGCTTTGTCAGGAAGGCATGCAGTCCAGAGAGCCATGCCATGAACTCTTCACCGGATCTTGGCGAGTCTTTGAGGAAGACACTCACTGGAAACGCTTCTCCAGCTTTCAAGGAGATCTCGGTATGAGCTGTCAGGAAGGCACTCGGGAGCCTGCCTTCGCTTTCTGCCTCGTTCAAGCCAGCAACCCGAACAACCCAGATACGCAGCTCCTCACCGGCGGGAGTGGTGAGCAGTCGCCGCCCGTAGGCCAGATCTGTTTCGTCTGCGTCCCGTGGCCATACAGTGACCTGGTAGAACTGAGTCAAAGCTGGCAGTGAGGCATCGGACTTGTTGGTAAATATCGCCACGTTCAGCCTCCCTTCTTCCAGAAAGCCCAGAACGGTCTCTTTCCCGAGTCAGGGGCTGAAGCTTCGGAGCTTCGCCGGGGAATCGTACTGCCTGACCCTTCAGGCGAGCTCTGGGAGCCGTCTGAAGGGCTGACGGCCTCAATCTGCATCGCGGACCTTTGTCCGATCAAGCGGGCGGAGCGCTCGGCGTCTTGTGCAGCTCGGGCAATGGCAAGAGCTTCCGTGAGGCTCTTGTCCAGGCGATCACGTTCGGCCTCAAGCAGCTCGGCCCTAGCTTCGGCAACCAGGGCGCGGGCTCTCCAGTCTTCCCGATGGTTCGAGGCATTGTCAGCTCCCTCGGGATCTTCGGAACGTTCCGGCGCGGAATGTTGGAATAGTTCCGCGATCTGTTTCGGAGTGTTTGCGGAGCGTTCACCCTCGGAATGTTGGAGCGTTTCCGCTTGGGGGGCATCTGCCTCTAGGAGAGCTCCAAGCCAGGCCACGGGATACGCTACGGCAGAACGTTGCCCCGTTCTCGTGCGGAATGTTTTCTGTAATGTTTGCGGAGCGTCCCCGCCTCGTTTCGCGGAACGTTCCAGAACATGACGCACCCGGCGAGCTGGCACACCCCAGCGCTCGGCGGCTTCGGCGACCGTGACGAAGGTGTCAACCTTCGGCGTGACGAACTCCTCAGACACCCGAAGAACCTTCGAAGTCCTCACCCGGCTGAAGTTCCGAAGCTCCTCCCGTGAGCACGTCCCCAGCGGCTTGAGTGCGTGTTCCGATCACTCGCAAGACAAGCACGCGGCCTTCGGTTTCATCCTGAACAGGGTCATAAAGCGCAAAGACAATGTGACAGGCTACGGAGGGCGCAGGCTTCTTGTCAGGGCCACTGTAGAGCCTCATGCGAACGTCTGCCCGCCTTCTCTCGCTCTCTCCAATAACGCGGGGGAAGGAGCGAGGGCCGGGGAAGTCACCAAGAGATTCGATAGCCACGCTCAGACCTTCGTCCCATCGGGTGGCATAGTCAACGCCGCGAAGCCGTGCGACGCGAGCAAGGAGCAGGTCAACCTCTGCTTCAATCGTTTCTTTCCTGGTGACAGTCCAGGTCATGAAGGGTCGTATCCAAACTCTCGTTTGAGCAGCTCGGCACTGCGCTTGCGCCTTGCTTCAGAGTCCCATGGGCTTACTTTTGCCTCACCTGATTCGATCTTGTCCAGATCATCCATGAGGGAGTCATATAGCTCTTTGGACACCTTCACCGGCTCAGGTTCGACACCATAGGCGGCTTCAACCATCCGTGCGACGTGTGCGAGCCGCTCGGGATCTTCGGCAATGCGGCGGATGGTCTCGGGTGAAACGTCAATCGTAAGTGTCATCGTCTTTTGTCCTCTCTCCGTCTAACTGGCCTTGCGCCTCAGTACGACCGCCAATAGAATCGCGGTTGCTTCTGCAAGGCACGTGGTCAGCTCATCATATGCGATCTCCGGGGGAACGGAAGTCAGAATGATAGGGGTCGGTCGTCGCGCCATGCTACTCCCGACCGCCACAGTTCGCGCCGGTCGTCTGAGCTGCCAGCTTCCCGATTAGGTCTCCCAGATCATCACCCCAGCAAGAACGCCCGTGAGCATTGTCAAGGGCCTCGGCCAGGGGAAGTACTTGGCGAAGGGCATCGAGGAGCGTCAGGGCCTCAGCTCGGCTTGCCTCCGTACGTGCCAGCTCGGCAAGCATATCTACCGAGGGAGCGCCTTGCCTTGGGGTAAGGGTCGCACCGGCGGCCAGGAGATCACCCGCAGCGGCCCGCAGATCGTCGCGGACACTCTCCAGCGGCCCCAGAAGCTCGGTATCAGTGTGAGGGTTCACACGGGCCGCGACAGAGAGAGCAGCGCACATCGCGCCGACGGTCTGAGCAGATGAAGCAACCCGATCAGCAGCCTGGTTCAGTCGGGCAGGCTCGACGACGATCACGCGGCCACCGTGGCGAGCTTTTCGCCGGTTACCAGGTCGCGGCCTTCAGCGATTCGCCGCTTGATCGCCTGGCCTCGGAGACAATCCCACTTATGGCCTTCCATAGAATCCCCAGCCTCGCAGGAGCAAAGAAAATCCGTAAGAGGCTTATGCTTGCGGCCCTGGTTGCGACCTACGGGAGCTTGTCCCGGCTTGAAGCCATTGGCGCGGGAGGCGGCGGCTTTCTTCTCGGTCTTGATAGAGCCCATAAGGCGGGCTGCTTCCCTGCGGGCCTCCTCAGAGGCGTCTTTCGTAGCAAGCGAAGGCATAGACATTTTACAAACTCCTATTAACAAACGACAGTGATTTTTTCCGAGTCTATCACTCACTAGAGAAAATAACAAACGGAAAAGCCCCAGCTCTCGCCAGGGCCTTGCCTCTACTCTGCGAAGGGGTCAGCTAGATCACCCCAGGGGAACGGGTCGGGGGGCATCCAGTGGCCAGGGTAGGCCCTCCGCTGATTCTCCCATCGCTCCGCCTGGTCTCGGCACTCCTCGCAGCAGAACCGCTCTCGCTGACCATCCTGCGGGGCACCTTGCACCCCTCCCGCGAAGCCCTCGCCACACACGGGGCACTCTTGCTCTTGCATGGCCCTACCCCTCCTTTCCTGAGCCGCCACAGCAGGGGCAGGGGATCGGGTCGAAGGTTCGCGGGTCTAGCTTCTCCAGCCCGCTCCCGTTGCACCGGTCGCAGCGCTCCCCCTCGGTGTCCATGCCCTCACGGGCCTCTATCTCCAGCTCGGCGAGAATCTCGCGCTCTCCATCAGTCAATGCGTTAACCATGACTAGAGTATATCACCAACGATGGTATATTGCCAATAGAAAACACTAGAAAAAATAACTATCTTTTATGCCTTGAATCCCTTGACAGATAACTAACGTTGGTGATATACTCTAGTCATACCCAAGCAATCAAGCTTGAACCGAAAAGGAACCCTGAACCATGAGCATCTACCTGAACCCGACCGCAACCGAAGCGACCATCCAGACCGCGATCAAGAACGCAAACAAGGCTGAGGCCGCTGGCTACACCGTGACCCTCGGAGGGATCTTCCACGGAGTGCAGACCTGGAACATCTTCAAGCCAGGCAACGACAGCAAGCTCTCTGACTACATCGTCGCCGCCCATGCCGACTATGCCACTTGCGACTGCGTTCAGTGCAAAAACCACGGTGGATATTGCAAGCACATTGAGTTAGCCGCCCGGTACGAAGCGTGGATTGAGAGCGTAGAGGCCCGTGAGACAGAGTTCGACACGAACGAGGAGGGCCGCTTCTTCATGGAGGAGATCGCGGCTATGAACCTCAGCGACACAGCAGGAGCCTGGTACTAGGCTCCCAGACGGGGGGAGGCGAGAGCTTCCCCCACCACACCAAGAAAGAGACAAGACAATGAGTAAGAACCCGACACAGAGACAGAACGAGAGTGCACGGCGCAAGCTGGAGGCCATGCAGAGCAGACTAGCCGATTGTGCCGATGCTATCGCCGCGATCCTCGCAGGCAACCCCGAGCCGTGGCATTTTCAAGCCATCGGGGAGAACATGACAGGCGATTCCTACGGCCTCAGCTTCGGCGGCTTCGGAGAGGCCCGCTGCCCTTCCTGCGGGGTGATTGACTGGACTTTCGGCGAGGGAGACCCCGAGCAGCTCTTATGCCCGAAGTGTGCCGAGCTGGAGCGCACCGAGGCACCGCAGGAGAGCTGCCAAGAGTGGCACGACCACCTAGCCGAGCAAGCAGACACCGCAGCTTATGAGGGGGACGTGTGAGGCCACGCAGGAAAGCCAGAGCGCCCCCAGTCCGCTCCCTTAAGCCCTACCGGATGGTTCCCCGGTGGGGCTTTTTGCTGTCTGGAGTGGCTAGAAAAAATAACAATCTTTTTATTTTATTTTTATTGACAAATAACTAACGATGGTGATATACTCTAGTCATGGAAAACACAACACCGACCCCGAAGACCATCGAAGCCGAGCGCTTCCAGATCACGGATATGCAGGGAGTGAG
Organism: Armatimonas sp.; assembly: GCF_964826245.1. Lineage (NCBI taxonomy): Bacteria > Bacillati > Armatimonadota > Armatimonadia > Armatimonadales > Armatimonadaceae > Armatimonas > Armatimonas sp. The sequence goes on from NZ_CBAYMC010000207.1 coordinate 6,889, forward strand.
CTGGTATCTCAAGAAGCTCCTGGAGAAGGACACGCAAGCCGCTGCCCTCCGTGCCGAGCTGGAGACCGTGAGCGCCAACTACGCGGCCATGCTGGAGAGCATCGAGCAAGACAAGCGCGGGCTGGAGTTCCTCTACAAAGCCCAAGTGCGAGAAGTGGCACGGGAAGAAGCGGAGCGCCTCAAGAGAAAGAGCGTGGTGACTCCCTACGGCGTTCTAGCCTTCCGAGAGCAGCCCGGAGCGCTGACACTCTCAGACCGTACCACCTGCGCCGATATTGCCCTCACTCTTGGCATGACCACCACGAGCGCCGACGTGAGCGCCTATCGAAGGCATGCTGAAGCCCACTTTGCAAAGACGGGGGAAGTACTCCCCGGCATGAAGTTCGAGCCCTCAGAGGAGAAGTTCAGCATCAGGCAGAGCAAGGCGAAGGAGAAAGGAGGGGAAGAAGCGCAGGAGGCCGCGTAAGGCCAGGATAGCAAGCGGGGGTAGTGATTCCTACCCCCAGATAGCCAGAATCGCCCTGAGAGGCACAAACGAAGCCAAGCGACCCAATGAGGCCGCAACCGGAGGAGGGAGAACCCTGAAAAATACCCCTCCTCCGTGACACATCGAAAGGTAAGTTTCAACATGCAAGACAATTCTATCAAGACCGGCGCAGCTCACCAGCTCGGCACCGACGCAGACGACACCATCCGCTTTAGAGAGCTTTGGCAATCTTCATCCCCTCGCATTCGCAAGGTCACCGTGAGCCTCTTGGAGCTGCTCACAGGCAAAACGATTCACGATCGCGAGGGATCGAGGCCAGGCGAGCCTCTCACGGACACGCAGCGGGAAGAGGCGCTTTCCCTTGTGCTGACTGAGCTGGAGAGCCTCCGCGCCGACGACGGCTTCCCCTGCGAAGATGTAGAGATCATCCTGAGCAAGATCGCGACGGGAGGCAAGAGGCCATGAACCTGATTAGCAACGAAAAAGAGCTTCTCGCATACCTGCTTTCCTGCCGTGGCCAGCGCCCTGAGTTGCTCACGCTGGCACATGCCCTGCGCCTCGGCTTTGGCGTGACTACTCCCGAAGATCAGGCCCACTTCGAAGCCGTGCTCAGTTCAAATCCTGAGCACGTTGCCCGCGCCATGCGTGATTGTGCTGAGA
>NZ_CBAYMC010000208.1:0-8012 GCF_964826245.1 Armatimonas sp.
ACACCGGGCGGCGCATCAACCAGAGTACGGTCATCCGCTACTCGGGCACAGGTACAGGTGCTGCGGATACGGCTCCCGTTGCCGGTCTGCCTGCCAATGTCCGTAAGCTGGAAGCCTACCCTGCTCAGCCCTATGTCAATCCCCTCACCAATACCGCTGTTCCTGGGGTCTGGGAAGGGGAGTATGTTGTCTACGCCGAGGGAAATATCCGCATTCGAGGAACCGCCGGTGGCCTTGATCCCGAGACCCTGCGCTACTACATCCGTCACCTGACCGTCGTTTCGGGAGCCAATATCTACGTGGATGGCAACCTCCTCAAAGATAACCTGCCCGCTAACCCCTCAGGAGTCGCGGCACAGGTGCGGGGACGCTCGTCTATTGCACTGCTGGCCAAAGACTATGTGGTGGTCAACACCACGCAGTTCCTGACCCCCGGCGACAACCTGGCGGGGCCGGAGGCATCGGGCTCCGATGCACGGGCGATCTTCATGCGCCCCGACTCTCCCGTCTTTAACCTCCGCCTCGCTCAGGGACCTGCGGAGAGGTTCCAGGCAAACGGCGAGCGCTTTGCGGAGACCAGTCCGGACTCACGAATCGCACCGTCAACCCTACCGTTGCCTCCGAGCATCTTCCTGCGCCACTCTGCCGCCGAAGTCAACGGAGCAACCGCAGTTCGGCTTAATGTCAATGATGTCGGTACCGGCAATAGCTTCTTCCGCTTCCCGGTGGCCTATGCGTGGCCGAACGCAAATCCCGCGCTCACCACACTGGCAATGGGCGGACCGACCACGATTGAGCCGGGCGTGTACTTCGATCATGTCTTTCCCCTCAAAGACGGCGTGAATAACACAAATCTGCTCTTCCCAGATACCGCAGGGCCGTATGCGGGACCGGCTCCGTTGTTTGGCATTGACAATATGATGACCCTGAGCCTGGATGTCAGTGCGGGCGTGCCAAACCAGACCGACTATCGGCTCTCGCGTTTTGGGGTCGCGCCGCTGGATGTTCGGGTGGAGGCGCTGATCTACGCCCAGGATGGCTCGTTCTTTATCATTCCTGGCCCCTGGCTCAACCCGGATCCTAATGATACCTACGAGGCCTATCTCGCCCGAGGTTCGCGGGCCGGAGACAACCTGACGGCAACGGGATTGGGAAGAATTGATCCAAGCTACCCCTTCTACGGTCAGCCACAAGACATTCGTATCACCCTGTTTGGTGCGATTGCGGAGAACCTACCTGCGGACTCCAGTGATCAAGGGGCGTGGCTGGAGAAGTGGGGCTGGGTTCCCAACTACTTTGGCTCCACAGGACTACCGCCTGCACCTGGCTATGCCAGCCAGGGAGCAGCAGTTCCCACTCTGCACGGACCAAATGGCGTGCTCCCCGGCCCACAGCCGGGCGGCGTTGGAAATGGGGGAGGAAGCGGGATTGTCTACCTCTACGATGAAAAGCTGGTCTCTCCGTATGCAACAGATGGTGCCGTATTGCGACGGGATGAGTATGGCAATACCCTGCCGATGGCCCCGCGCCTTCCGGTAGCGCCAGGGCTCCTCTTTATCGGGGAGACACCGGGAGCGTAAGGACGTTATGAAAATGGCGATGCGAACAAAGATACAGTTCTTACTCGGAGCGATGCTCTGCGTCCTTCTGCTGGCCACCACGGCGCAAGCACAGGTCGCGACCACATACTCCAGTAATAAGCGAACCCTGAAGGTCGGAATTCTTCTTCTGGACTCCACGGACATCAATGATGGACGCGGGCCGGAGAACCCCGATCCTTTTATTTTCCACATCGCCGACTCGCGCAACGATGTGAAGCCGCAGAACTGGGAGTTTATCAACCCCCTCTCGCCAAAGACAGTGACCGTGGATGTTGCGGCTCGCTGGGCGGCTCGCACCGGTGGCAGTGGTCAGCAGTACCAAGTGGGGCAGCAGATCACCAAGAACATGGCGGCGTACTGGGAGGTTTCTTTAACGGACACCCCGCTTCAGGACATGCTCCAGTTTGACCTGCTCTTTCTGACCAACCACCGCGTCACTCGGCTCACGGCTGCGGATCGCGAGAAGCTGCGCAAGCTGGTAGATGCAGGCGGAGTGCTCTGGCTGGAAGACTGCGGCGGGATGCGGATGGATCCGACTGGGCCGCTCTTTCTCGATCAGCTCCAGTTCAGCGGTGGACGAGGCGAGGCAACCACAGGCACGCCGTTTCCGATTGTCAATGTTCCCAACCACCCGATCTTAAGCACGCCCAATGCCCTGAGCCTTCAGGAAGTGGCCAACCTTGGTGATAAAGACTTTGCCAACTACGCGCTGACCAATATTGCTGACCCAACCTTGCCGCCCAACCCGCTGGTGCTGGTCAATGTGGTGGGCAACAATGCACGTGGGGGGCTGCCCTATATCGCCGCAGGTAACTATGGAGCCGGTCGTGTGATCGCGACGGCAGGAGACTCTGGCTGCGATATCAACGACTATGCGGGGGGACTTCGCACGCCCTCAGGAGGAAACTCGGGGGCGTACTGTGGAGAGAACCTCATTACCGCCCATGCCGAGGACCTGAAGTTTCTCTACAACGTGGTGGCGTGGGGAAGTGCCAATAGCCAGTTCCGCAAAGACCCACGCCGTACAGGCTCCTCATTTGAGTCGCTTGGCGCAGCACTTGTACCCGCGTTCAAAGTGGGGGCACCTCCGGCAACCCTCCGTGAGTCGCGCTTAAGCTCGGTGACCGCTCCTCTCGTTGCGAAGGGCGTGGTCTATAGCACGGGTGTGGATGCGACGAGCGGCGCTGCCTCGGTGCGTGCCTACAGTGCCCATCCGTCTTTGATTAGTGGTGACAAGGGGCTGCCCGATCTGTCACTGGGCGCGACCTACGACGAGGTCTGGCGCTGGGATGGCGCAGGTGCCATGCCTTCGTCGCCTGCCCTAGCCACGGTCTATGGCGGCGGCGGCGGTCCCGGTGCAGGAGGACTTCGCGCTGTCTATGGTGACTTTCTCTTTGTCACGCTGAGCGATGGAACTCTGGTGAAGCTGACGGCGCTGGCGACTGATGGCCAGGGCAATATCCTGCCCGCGCCAGGTGTCCAGGCGAATGCTCCTGTCACCACCGGCACGACCTACCTTCCTCCTCCAGGGTTGGCACTGCCCGCTTTCCCTGCCCCTGCTCCCGTGATCAGCGAGGGGAGAGTCTATGTTGTCGAGCCAAACGGACGGGTCCGCTGCGTGGATGCGGCGACGATGACGACGCTCTGGCACTCTTTCCTAGACAACCCCGATGTGCTCTACCGTCCGACCGGCTCCCCGACTCTGGGCTACTCCCGCCTCGCGATCACGAGCACGGATAGCAATGGCCGCAACCCCGCCGCGGGTGCCGCACGCTCCAATGGCAACAGCAATGATCTGATGCTCTATGTTCCGGTCTGGATTGAGGATACCAACTCGGGCACCAATATTCAGCGGACGATGACCTACTGGCTCGGGGCGCGGCATGAAGTCGTTTCGACGGATACTCCTCCGGGATCGGGAAACTTCCGTCCTCGGGCAGCACAGAGCAACCGCCAGTTTGTTGCGCTAACTGAGCCCTCTTTCTTGCGTCCCGTGATCCGTGTCTATCAAGATCAGGTCGTGGCGGGAAACCCGGTAACGGCTCTGGAGAATATGGCGCTGGGACGTGCAAGCACAGTCTTCACAGGGCAGTTTATAGATCCAACGGGTCTTATCCGTGTCCAAGATGGCATGGGCAATGCTCCTACACGAGGTGCGGGTGCTCCAAACGTCATTATCTCGGTGGACTACGATGTTCTCTACATCACGCCCAGCGCCACACCGCCGGGGCTGAGCCAGCCCAACACTAATGCGGCGCGGCCCAACCCGAGCCTGAGTGTTCCAGGGTTCTTGGCCGGGGGCGAAGGCGTTGCCATGACCCCGGATGATATCTTGGTGAGCGCGACCCGGTCTGTCAATCCCCGTGTCAGTGGCGCACTGCCTGTTACCACGCTCTCGGGTGATTATGAGCAAGCTGGGCTTACCCGTCTGCGCCAGTCGTTTAGTGTCTTTGAGCTTCCCACAGGGCAGCAAGTGGCTCAGGCGACAGTTGCGAATCAGGTGGTTCTAGAACGCCCGACACTCACAAACCGGCTGATCTTTACGCCCCCGCTTCTGAGTGAGAGCATGGCAGCTGTTGCTAGCCCTAACTATGAGTCGCTGCTCAATGTCAACCCGATTGGCGCACCGGTGACGACCAACGAGGGCATTGCCTATCAGGTTCTAAGTGCTGTCTCACCCGCAAACGGTGGCTCGGTCACCGTGATTGCCGCGCTGGACATGAAGAAGGAAGTGATCCTGAACCTGCCCGAGACCTACAATCCTGCCTACCGCGTCCAGGTCTCGCAGCTCGATGTCACGGCCTACGATCCCGCGAACGCCGCGCAATCTCAGACAATCTCGGCGCTCTTGCCCGCTACCGGCAACAATCCGGTGAGTAGCACGCAGAACCTGGTTGGGGATGCGAGCCGTGGCCGGATCTCCGTGACCGACATGCGGGTAAATGGTCGGCGCTTCTCCTCATCGCTCTCGTTTGTGGTGACCTATGTTCCAGCGGGGGGAACCAGCGATAAGACGGTGGTGATCACCCCAACACCGCTCTTGCCGTTTAACGGCGCGGGAGCGGATATCGACTCCCGTGGGATCGTCAATGGCGGGTACTCGCCTCTGCTCTGGTACTACGTTCTGCCGGGCACGCCGACCTCCTCGGTGACATTGGCGGGAGACATGCTCTATCTGGCCGTGTTAAATGGAACGCCGAAGATTGTCGCACTGGATGCCGATCCGGCTTCCAACGACCCTGCGGTTCGACCCGGACTTGGTCTACAGGTGGAGGCAGTATTTGCAAACAACAACCCCAAGGTGAACCATGTGCGCTGGGTACGCCAGACCGATGCGCCTGTCTGGGGAGCACCGGTTGCCTCTCAGGGGACGCTTGCCCTCAATACGCTTGCAGGAACGGATGCCTTTGAGACCGGCGTGACACTCATCACCGATGCCAAGCGCATTCTCGAAGTGGATGGTGCCGGAGCCGCACTCTGGGCCGTGGATGGGACGATTAAGTACCAGGCAGCGGGTGGGGCAGTACCCCGCTTCGATGTAGACGGTACTCTGATCCCCGGCGATGGACGAGTGGTGGTCGAGCGCAAGACCCTGGCCCGCCCAAGCCTTGCGCGGCGCATTGGCCCCGGCGACTATCTGATCTGCGACACAGGCAACAACCGTGTGGTTCGGATAGACCGTAGCGGCGGTATCCGCTGGGAGCTCGACGATCTCAACGATGCCTTTGGTGTTCTTTCATCGGCCGATGCAAAGACCCTCAGTGGCCCCACCGATGTTCAGATATTCACCCTCCTCTCGCCCGGGGGCGTGGGCTACGAGATTCACTACCTCATCGCCGATGCCGGTAACAACCGCATTATCGAGGTTGCCGACTACTTTGACCGGGACGGAAATATCCGGCTTAATGTCCCAACTCCCAATGGCCCACAGCGCGGCGATCAGCTCGTGGTCTGGGTAAGCCGGACGCTTTCCAAGGAAGGGCGCTCGCTACGCTTCCAGAGTGTCCAGCGGGTACTGACCTATGGCGATGCTCGGAAACTGGCCGATCCCAATCCTCTTGTGCGGCAAGATCCGACACTCTATGGCTACCCAACAATTCTTGCTGCCGTCGGCAATGCCAGTGTTGCGGGTGGAGAAGTCAGCTCCGATGTTCGGGGAGACTTTACGGGCGGGTCGCTCCTGACACTGGAGTACAACCCGATCAACACGACCATTCCCCTCTTCAACAGCGCGGGAGCTCCCTCGGGGGTCTACACGCCCTGGCTCTACACCAACCCTGAGCCTGGTCGCAATGGTTTGGTAGATCGGACGCTCAATGAGCTCGTCATGCCTATTGGCTACAATGGTGCGATGATGCAGACAGTTCGTCGCATCACCGGCCCGACCAGCATCCAGCAGTACAACTTCCCCAATGGAGCGGGCGGCACCAAGACGATCTTCTTGATCTGTGATGCGAGTGGTGTCTATCAGGCAGAGCTTGCCAATAACCGCTGGTTTGTTACTTGGTACTTCGATGCCAATGACTACAAAGCCCTGATGGCCACACGCCTGACAGGTCTTCCACCAGGAACCCGAGTGGATGTCGGCTTCCAGCCCAACTCGGCGCAGCGCCTGCCCAATGGGAGCTATCTGATCACCAACTCCTGGATCGGCTCACGAACTCACTTAGATCCCGTGGAGGTCGGTATCGGAGACCTCTTTGCCGGAGGGCAGTTCCTAGGAGAAGCCTTCCAGGTAACGGGAATCCGGAAATTTGACCTCAACGGTGTCCTACTCGATGGAGCTGCTCGGCCACTCTATGATGATTTCTCCGCGCCTCGCATTGTTCGCAATGCCGTAACAGGGAGATTTGAGCAGAAGATGGGAAGCACGACGAGCAACACGAATCTTCTGGAACATCCGCTCTTTGGAGACCGTCAGTAACCTAACCTTTCCTGCCCCGCAGTACAATGTGGGGCAGGTACAATTGATTTGATTCCCAACAAGATGAAATCTGTGTTCAGAACAACCATAACCACCACCCTCTTGGCGCTGGCCTCGCTCCCTGTAGCGGCCCAGACTCCGCCGGGCGATCCACTTCCTAAGGGCCAGGAGACAGTCTCAACCAGCCCTCCGGTAGTGAGGCCGCGCACGACGGAGCGTCAGTCGCAGCTTAACCCGGCAGGGAAAGCGCATGGAGATACGACCAACCGTGGTCGTATGAGCGCCGACTTCCTCTGGGGAATCACGAATGGGAATCGTGTCTACGAGAAAGCGCCTTTTGCGCGTATTCCGAATCAGAGCGATGTCGCTCCGATCCAACCCGACGGCTACACGATGCCGTATCCTGTCCAGAATGTCGGCGGCCTGCGTCGTCGCGTACGAACCGAGGGACAGGGAGCCGTCACTGACTTCCTGAACCCACGCCTGCTCTTTGACGATGAGCCAAACTTGCTGTTTGTTCTCCAAGTTGGCCACCCGGTGAACGGAGTCGGGATAGGAGCTGTGGGAACCGTTGGTGGCTTCTTCCGTGGCGCAAACTGGATACCGGTGACAGCTCCTAGTCCTAGTGGTGGGGCTGGATTTATCGGGGTGGGCTACAGTCATATTCCTGCAGTGGCACGTCCTGCGGGAGCACTCCCCGATGCCACCAATCCTGCACCTGCGATGGGAACTCCGGACAACCAGCCTGGTGGTCCGGATGATCCCAATAAGTTCATCTGGTACCCAAGCGTCCCAGGCGTCGCAGGCCAAGTCACGCGCTATGCGATTCGTGTTCATATCCCGACGGTAGATCCGACGGGCCTTGAGACCCGCATCACGGATGCACGCTACGTGGTCTACTACGTGGTGCCGCTCCCAAACGGCCAGTTTCTGCGCAAGCGTAAGATCTGCTTCGTCGGCCAAGACTCGGCAGGCGAGCCGTACTTGCTTGGAGATGATGGCAAGCCAGCCACTTTCCCATTCTTCAGTGAGGCAACCTACAGCGACCCAGCGTGGCGTACACGAACCTTTAGCAACTTCCCCGCACTGCAGTATGGGCATCAGCTCTCCCGTGCACGCGTCGAGCTTGACAACACCACCGAGAACGAGATCACGGGCACCCAGTTTGTGATTGCGGATCAGATTGAGTTCAGCCAGCGTGTTGGGAGTGTCAAGGGCTCGCCCGTGGTTACTCCGCCCCATGGTGGCCGCAAGGTAGACACCGCCCAAGCCGTTGCGGCAGTGCCAGAGCCGAACCCTGACCCCTACGATCAGCCTGCGAAGGGGCCAAACAACTATGGTCTTAATATCTTCCTGACTCCGGGTGGGCTCTTCGCGTTTCTCAACGACTCGTTTAACTTCATCAACAATCCCAGCGACCCCGCCTATACAGCGATGGGTAACCCGCTTTTTGGGAAGTTTGATCCCGCAAACCCGTCCACGCTCTT
>NZ_CBAYMC010000209.1:0-8003 GCF_964826245.1 Armatimonas sp.
AGCCCTTTAATGCCGCCAATCCAGGCACGCACCGCATCTGGGCACGCGACATTCAGCCCTACGTGAAAAACATCCAGCTTTTCAAGTGCCCTCAGGCAAAGCCCCGCTCCTCCGATGGCACCTGTCCGAACGCAGCGGCGGGGAGTAACCCGACTGGCGGAATCTGTGAGGTGAACGTGGCAGGGGCAGGCAATGGCAATATCCTGCTCAACGGGATTCCCGCAGGTCGCTCGATCGCCGCGATTTCCGCGCCTGCCGATATTATCTTCGCCCACGAAGTGCGCAACTTCTTCCGCGCCGCCCAGGAGAAACCGCGCTTGGTGCTGAGCACGGGGCTCTACACCGGCTTCGCCAACATGTACTACGACAGCACCCACAACGACGGTGCCAACCTGCTCTTCTGCGATGGCCATGCCAAGTGGCAAAAGCGCGGTGCGATTCGCTTCGCACAGTTTGGGGCTAGAGTGGGAACCGGTGCCAATGAAGTCAATCCTCCTGGCCTGACGATCGGTCAAGACGATGCCACGGCCAGCGCTCAGGGAACACTTCAGTTCAAGGCCGATTTTTAGCCATGCCTAGCATTGTCTTTCCTCTTGATGGCAGCTTCACTCCGGCTTCTGTGGACTCGTTAGAAGCTGCGGGGCGGGTTCCTTACTTTCTGCAAGCAACGGCCGGTGCGAGCCCGGAAGCGGCGGCGCGGCTGGCCAAGCTGGTGCGCGTGGTGCTCTTTGGCGGAACACTCCCCGCAAGCCTCAAACTCGCAATGGGAAGCCAGATCACCCCGCAGTGCCAGGCCCGCTATGCCCAAGCGCATGTCCAGCGGCTCGCTAAGGCCGTCGGGGGGGGCGACCCACGCACCGCGCTTGCTGTGCGCTACGCCGCGGATCTGACGCGGGACATTCATGGAGTCAGCGACGAGACATTTAACCTCGTCAACACGCGCTTCAACGATGCGCAGGTGATCGAGCTGACGATGGTGACGTGCTTCTTCAACTACTTCTCGCGCCTCACCATTGGCCTTGGAGTGACTCCCGAGCCATGGCTGGCTAGCACGGCCCCGCAGCTTCCCCGGCAAGACATCAGTGAACTGACGGTTGCTCGCGTTGCGCTTGCCTCCGATGCCGAACTTGCCATGGCGGCGGCACTCCTAGAGCGTGCGAAGAACCCCGCGAGCAGTAGTCTGGGCATCGCGATCCCCAACTCCCAGCGCGCCATGGTACGCGTCCCTGACATCCACGACGCTTGGATGACGCCGCCCCGCCCCGCCGGAAGTCCTGCGCCTCCTGTGATTGTCCCCCGCACGACCCTGCTCCAGGTCTCGCTCGCCGTCTCGCAGGCCAATGGCTGCCGGTACTGTGTCCTCCACCAAGTGCAAGGCCTGCGCCGCCAGGGTGTGGAGATTGGCAAGCTCCTCGCCCTCGAAAAGTCAGACAGTGCCCTCAGTCCCGATGAAAAAGCCGCCGTGGACTTTGCCCGCAAGCTCACCAAAACGCCCGGGGCACTTAACGAAGCGGATCGGCTGGCTCTGCAGAAGTTCTTCCCCGGCCCTGCAGCCTTTGAAGTGCTTCACCAGACCTGCCGCTTTGCCTTCATGAACCGCTTCACTGATGGCCTGCGCCTGCCCTCTGAGGACGAGGCAGTGAAGACCTACCGCGAGGTCTACGGTGGGAACTTCTCCGAGAAAGGAAAGAAAAACTAGATGAGTAGTGATGCTGTGTTGACGAATCAGGAGAGCATCCTGGGGAACCAGGCGATGATTATCGCCAATCAGAAGACTATTGTTGAGAATCAATCGGTGATTATGGAAAACCAGGCACTCCTGAAAAAGCTCCTGGCGAACCAGGAAGAGATTCTGGCGAACCAGGCAAAGATTTTGGCGAAGTAGATCACATGAACACGAAACGAGCGGCAAAAAATGCCGCTCGTTTTTTTGCGTTAGCCCCGCGTGATGGTTTCGTCCAGGTTGAGTACCGTGCTACAGACTGCCGTCCATGCCGCGAGGTCAATCGTATCCAAAGACGTATCTAGGGGCGACTCCCCGACACGGAGTAGCTTTTTCGCATTCTCCGGACTCTTGCGAAACGCGGTGGTCTGACGGTTAAGAATCGTCATGAGCAAGGACGTCTCTTCGGCGCGTGGAGCGCGGGCCAGCAGGACGCTGTAGAGAAAGGCAATGCGCTGAGCTGCTGAGGGGATGGCTTCACGCATCAGGCGCTCGGCGAGCTTGCGCGAGGCTTCCACATAGGTCGGGTCGTTGAGGAGGATCAGTGCCTGGAGGGGGGTGTTGGTGGCTCCACGTCGGACGATACAGAACTCCCGCTCGGGGGCATCGAAGGTCTGGAGGCTGGGCGGGGGGACGGTGCGCTTCCAAAACGTGTACATCGAGCGTCGGTAGAGCTTGTCGCCGTGGTCTTGCTCGTAGGTCTGGGCGGAGAAGTTGCCCTTGAAGCTCATCTCTTCCCAGAGACCGGCGGGCTGATACGGCTTCACACTCGGCCCCCCTATTTTTGTGACTAGCAGCCCACTCACCGCCAGCGCCTGGTCGCGCACCAGCTCAGCGGGAAGGCGCAGGCGTGGGGCGCGGGCGAGCAGGCGGTTCTCCGGGTCGCGCCTCAGAAGCTCGGGCGTGCACTCCGACGATTGCTTATACGTCGCACTTGTGACCATGCGGCGCACCAGCTTCTTCACATCCCAGCCCGACTCTCGAAACTCCACCGCGAGCCAGTCCAGTAGCTCCGGGTGGCTTGGCGCATCGCCTTGCACCCCGAAGTTCTCACTGGTCTTGACGAGGCCCACGCCAAAGAACTGCTGCCACAGGCGGTTCACCGCCACCCGCGCGGTGAGAGGGTTCTCGGGAGACACAAGCCACTTGGCGAGATCTAGCCGCGACCCTCCTCCCTGGCCCTCCTCCCAAGCTTGGGAGGAGGGAAGAGCGAAGCGAAGGGAGGAGGGTAGCCCTGGCTCGACGCGCTCTTTGGGCTTGTTGTACTCGCCGCGCTCCAGCAGAAACGTGGGGCGCTTGTCCTTGCGCTCCTGCATCACCATTGTTGTGGGGATCTCTTTGTCAAGCGCGTCTTTTTCCGTGGCAGCTTTGGACTTCTCCTCAGCCAGCTTGCGGTACTCCGGATCGCGGGTACGCAGGGCGTAGCGTGTGAGAGTGCGCTGCTGCTCCGGGGTGCGCTTGTCGGCAGGTTGCGCTAGGGCAGGCCGTAGCGGATCGGTCTCGGCGAGCAAGGCAACATCGGTGGGGGAGAGCACCCGGCTGTAGAGGCGAATATCGTCGAGCTTGCCTTTAAAGCCACTTGCCTGGTCGCGTCCCGCGAGGCGCAACGGCTTATTGACCTTGATCGTGGCCTTGAGCGAGTCTGAGCCAGCGGTAAGCTCGGTGGGCTTTCCATTGACATAGATCCTCACACCTGAGAGCTTACTGCTGCCGTCGTAGGTCACAAAGACATGGCTCCACTTGCCCATCGGCAGGCGCTCTTTGCTATCGGCACGAAGAGCGTTATCGGGCCAGCTGTGGATAAAGTGCGCCATCGGCTGTCCATCGGCAAGATACAAATCCCAGCCCCGCACCCCAAGACCATTGTCCATCCGAGAGAAAATCGCTTGGCTTCCGCCTTCGGGCATGACCCAGCAGCCATAAGAAAACGCCTGGTCTCTCTCAAACTCTCCCAGGTCGGGATAGTCTTTGGCATCGGTGCCGTTAAAGGCAAGGGCGCCACTGACAATGCCGCCACTCCCGCCGAAAGTCAGATGTGTGGCAAGCCCAGGCGCTAGTTGTGCATCCCAATCACTTGCGAGGAGCGCGGGAACCTCGACGGGGCCTGTCTCTTTCGCCGCGATCTTGGCATCGAGTGTCTTTTGCGTGCTCTCCAGCTCCGCCAGACGTGCTTCTTGCTCCGGGTAGGGAGCGCGGATAAAGGGCTTTGCATTGCCGTTGGTGCCGTCCAGCCCGTTCTCGTCGTTGTTGTTGAAGTAGGCAAAGAGCCGGTAGTAATCGCGCTGTGTGAGCGGGTCGTATTTATGGTCGTGGCACTGAGCGCAGCGCATTGTCAGCCCCAGAAACGCTGTTGCCGTGGTATCTACACGATCTGCGACATAGGCCGTGAGGTACTCCTCGGGGATTGCGCCGCCCTCAAAGTTAATGGGGTGATTACGGTTAAAGCCCGTGGCAATGATCTGGTCGCGGGTTGCGTTGGGGAGCAAGTCTCCTGCGAGCTGCTCGATCACAAACTGGTCGTAGGGCTTGTTGTTGTTGAATGCCGCAATGACCCAGTCTCTCCACCGAAACATATCCCGGTGTGGGTCGATGTGGTAGCCGTGCGTGTCGGCGTAGCGTGCCAGATCCAGCCAGCCAATCGCCATGCGCTCGCCGTAGTGTGGGGAGGCAAGAAGCCGATCTACGACACGCTCGTAGGCCCCCGGAGTGGTGTCCTTGAGAAACGCCTCTGTCTCCTGTGGTGTTGGAGGAAGGCCCGTCAGGTCCAGCGTCACACGCCGCAAGAGAGTCCGTTTATCTGCCTCGGGAGCGAGCGTGAGTTTTTCTTTGGCAAGGCGTGCTCGGATAAAGGCATCCACCCGGCTCCCTCCTCCCAGGATTGGGAGGAGGGCTGGGGAGGAGGGTATGGTAAACGCCCAGTGCTTTTCGAACGTTGCGCCCTCGCCAATCCAGCGCCTTAGTGTCGTTTTCTGCGCTTCCGTGAGCGATTTATGGCTCATGGCGGGCGGCATTGCCAGCGGGTCACTTTCGGGCTTTGCGATACGCTGGATGAGCGTGCTGGCAAGAATATCCCCGCCAATCACGGCGCGATTGGGCAAATCCAGCCGTAGTCCTGCCTTGCGCTGCTTCTCATCTGGGCCATGACAGGCAAAGCAGTTCTCCGAGAGAATCTGCCGCGCCAGCCCGCCAATACCAGCTCCCCCGCTTGCGGGGGCGGGGGGGGCTGGAGCGGCTAAGCAGAGCCCAGCGAGCCCTAGGGCGGAGACGCAAGCAAAAAAACGGCGAGGCATGCCGTCATTCTACCCGAACAACCCCACCAATTTTCCGGGTGCGGTGGGAAAGAGGGCGGCGGCTTTTTCGAGGCCGATCTGCCGTGCTGCCAGCTCGGTGAGGACATCGCGGTAGTCTGTTGTCACTTTAAGATCGCCGGGAGCTTCGAGCTGATCGTCTTTGAGGCCGGGCCAGCGGGCGTAGACTTTCCCTCCCTCGACGCCGCCCCCTGCCACAAACCAGGCACTCGCTCGCCCGTGATCCGTGCCCAGTCCACTATTTTCCGCCACCCGTCGTCCAAACTCCGTCATCACCACGATCGTGACATCCTCAAGCTGTGGCCCGAGGTCTTTCGTAAACGCCCCGAGGGAGTCTCCCACGTCCTGGAGCTGCTGCGCCAGAAACGGGGTGTTTTGCCCGACGTGCGTGTCCCAGCCGCCGCGATCTAGACACGCAGTTTCGAGCCCGACTCCCGCTTTGAGCAGCATCGCGGTCTGGCGTAGACCATTTCCGAGGTTAGACTCGGGGTACTTTGCGTCGCCACCGGGCTTATAGCTCTTGGGATCAAGTTTTTCTAAGACTCTCAGAACTTCCAGCGTCTCTCGTCCGGCGACCGAGGCGGGATCGTGGCCTTTGGCATACATACTCTCAATGGCTGTGCGTAGGCTGGGCGAGGCATGGAGCTGAAGATCCGTGATGCTGTTGATCGCCATGGCACTGGTTGCGCCTCGGAGAATGTCGGGCAGGATGGTATTGAAGGCGACGCCACGGAGCGGTGAGGGGTTGTCCTCGGGAAGTGCGGAGAGGTAGCGTGCCACCCAGCCCGACGGAATACTGGCGGGGTCACTGGCTGCTCCCCGCTCCATCACGGCCATCGCCTCAAAGTGCGAGCGGCTTTGATCCAGCGAGCCCACCGCGTGCAGTGGCGCGAGCTTGCCCTCTAAGTACAGGGGATGAAGCGCCCCCAGCGCAGGGTGTAGCCCAAAGAAGCCATCTAGCTTGAGTGCATTTGTCACTTTAATCGTCGGGCGATTTTTAAAGTACTCATCATCTCCGGTAGGGGGAAGCGCTGTTAGGCCGTCCATCGCGCCCCGTAGAAAGATCGTCACCAGCGGCTTTCGGTTCGTCTTACCGACCGTCAGCTGTGCCAGCGCCGAGCGTCCTGCCCAGGCCATAATCGCGGCGGCGAGTGCGCCTCCGATTAGTGCACGTCTGCTCTGCGCCGCCTGGCTATTTTCTTCACAAAGTCCCCATTGGTTCATTGTTGTTACTTCCACTGAAAATCGGGTGAGGCAAGCGCCAGCGCGAGGCGCTCCTCGGGCTTGCCGGAAAACTCGGGGAGAGGGGCGAGCAGGGCTTGGGCAGCGTCTTTGTCCGTGTCTATCTGGGTTGCCGCAACTCCCCCGGATGTCAGCGCGATGGCGAAGTTCCAGCGTGCCAGCAGTGAGCCGGTCCACGCCAGGTTTTTCTCGGGATAGCCATCGGGCATGGGCCACTCGTAGAGCGGCTGGCCCATGCGGGTAAGATGGTCTTGCACGCCCAAGCTACCGTCGGTGAGGGCGTTGGTGGCCCGCAGGGCGCTGATCGTGAAGTCAAAGGGGCGCTTCAGGATGGGTGGGGCAGCATCAAACTCGGGCGCGGTGAAGAGTGTGTGCACCATCGCCGTGATCGCACCGCTGGATTTCTGGTAGGTCGCCGCCACTTTCTCGGTCAGCTCCGTGCTGTGTTCGTCGTCGCCGTAGAAGTAGCGCACGAGCTTGCGGGAGATAAAGCGAGCCGTCGAAGGGTGCGCGGCGATCAAGTCCAAGACCATGCTCGCGTCTTTCTTGCCGCCTCCTGCGGGGATTTTCGTGCCCAGAACCAGCTTTTCGCCATCGTCGTGGCGCTTGGCGTTGAAGTAGACCTCACCCGTTTTATGCCGGTCTTCCGGGATACCATCTTGAAAAATGCCTGAGAGAAAGCGATCCTCGATTGTCCAGCCGGTCAGGCAGCGTGCGACCTCCATCACATCGCGTTGGGAGTAGCCACCGTCTACGCCCATCGTGTGGAGCTCCAGAAGCTCGCGGGCATAGTTCTCGTTGGGGTGCTTGGCGTCGCTGACTTGCTGATCTAAGTATCCCAGCATCGCCGCCGACTTCATCGAGGCACGGATGACATCTTTGACGGCGCCTAGGGCGTTTTGCCGCACGACATGGGTGAGATCGGTAGGGAGTAAGTACATCAGCTCCGCCGCCGTGTTGGGGCGCGTCGGGGCGGAGTATACTTTACGTGCATAGATATTTAGGTGGTTGGCCCAGAAGTCACAGAGCCGCTCACGGAGCTGCCACTGGGAGTAGGTCGCCCGCAGGATCGCGCTACGGCCTAGTTGCTCCATGACCACTTTTTGGGGAGTGTCTCGCAGCTCGTAGGCGGGCGTGTGAAAGACTTCCAGGCCCTTGAGCCGCCAGCGAAGGGCCAGCGACTCGTCGTCGTCGTGCACCGGCGCTTTGAGCTGCTCCGACAGCCAGCCGTCTTTTCCTAGCTCGCCAAGGCGCTGAAGCTCTGCGGCGGACGGTCCAAACGCCGCCCGGTTTAGTAGCAACCCGTGGCTGGCATCTCCAATGGGGCGCATCGGGGGACGGGGACTGGTGTGGACGAGAGGTCGTGGGTCGCGAACGCTGCGCAGGGCCTCACGAAGCGGTCCTTCGTCACCTCGCTTGCCTTTTTGCTGACAGCCTACTAGTGCCGCGCCAGCCACGCCTGCGCCTAAAAGTAGCTCCCGACG
The DNA here is from genome assembly GCF_964826245.1 of Armatimonas sp. Taxonomy (NCBI): domain Bacteria; kingdom Bacillati; phylum Armatimonadota; class Armatimonadia; order Armatimonadales; family Armatimonadaceae; genus Armatimonas; species Armatimonas sp. The sequence continues at coordinate 7,758 of NZ_CBAYMC010000209.1, forward strand.
TCTCATTGTTGGTTCGTCTGTGTCTGAGGGCTCGCCGCCGTGATTTGCTCGTAGGCGAAGCGCTCACGGCTTGTCAGCGCCTGGAACCCTGCCCCAAGGGAGGCAAAGAGCTGAAGGGGGAAGAGCAGCACCCAACCGACGGCCGGGAGGGCACCGGTCGCGATGAGAAGTGCGCCACCCCGCGCCAGCGTCGTTAAGGCACTCTGAGTGGGCGCAAGCGCCTGCATCCGCTTGCTGATCACCTGC
>NZ_CBAYMC010000210.1:0-7883 GCF_964826245.1 Armatimonas sp.
TGCAAGACCTTCGCCAGAGCACCCTCTGGCGAGGGTCTTTTTGGGTTATGAGAAAGGTTTTGCGATGAATATTCAGGTACAGGGTCGTCATCTGGTAGTGACCGAAGCACTTCGGCAGCACACAGAACTTTTACTAGGGCGTCTTGGGCGGCAGTTCCCCGCCATTCGCCACGGTCATGTCACTCTCACGGCAGAGCAACCAGGACTCCGCGCGGACATTCGGGTCTGGGCGGAGGGGCTGGACTTGAGGAGTGAAGGCCAAGGTGATGATCTGTACGCGGCACTGTCCCGTGCTGCAAGCAAGCTGGAGCGCCGCCTTCAGAAGCACACAGATCGCTCCTACCGCTTTGGCAACCATCACGGACAGCATGACTCTCCACGCTATCCGCCCCACCGTCGGCAAGCCACGCTACGCCCGGAAACGTAGCAAGCGCTGCTGGCGAGCCTCCCACATCATAGGCGATCTGGGAGGCTTTTTCTTTTTAAAGAAAGCGGCGTGCGGTTGCGCCTGTGCGGTGCCAGACAGTAGTTTTTTTGACCACATCGCCGGTCTGGGGAGCCTCGGCCTGCCACCCATTGCCCAGATAGAGCGCGACATGGCCAGGTGTGCAGACCACATCGCCAAAGCGTAGCTCACCAAGAACGGGCTTGCCGGACTGAGCGATCGCACTCGAGGTGCGTGGGACGCCCTTGCCCGCCACACGCAGCATCGCGCCCACAAACCCGGAGCAGTCGCAGCCAGCTTTCGTATTGCCGCCGTAGAGGTAGGGGACGCCCAACCATTCTTCGACGGTCTTCGCGATTTTTTGGCACGCTCCCGGCGGCGGTACAAGCTGGTCTTCCCCAAGTCGCAGCCGCACGTAGCCATCAAACGCCCCGCTGTCGGGGCGGATCTTCGCCTCACGAGCATCCGTGCGAACGCGCACGGAGTCGCCATCAAGTTCCAGAGCGACTATCGCCCCCTTGCCGCCTGCCCAGGGAAGATAGACCTCACGCTTGCCTGTGGCCAAGTCGGTGCGAAAGACCATGTCCCGCGTCCCCCACCAGACACTGCGCGATGTCAGCAAGACGGGCCCTTGTCCGCCGGGAAAATCACTTTTGTAGATCGTCGAGACGCGTCGCCCCTCGGGGAGAAGAAGCTCTCGCGAAGTGCGCTGTACTTCCTGTTGCCGTTTCATGGTATGTATTTTACTGTGTTTGAGCTAAGGTGGCTAAAGTAGTCCGCTGTTATGGCAAGACTCATAAATTTGCTTAATGTTGGTCATAATGCGGCATGGCGTTTATTTCCTCCGTTGAGGTGACTCTTTGGAATGCATCAAGCCTTGGCCTGATTCTCCCCGTGCTCCATGCGACTGGGTGGCAGTTTTGGGAGCGTGAGGTGCGCTGGGCCTGTTTTCAGGAAGTTGGCGAGGAAGAGGATCTTGGGACGGAACGACGGGAAGGCTGGCAAGAGCTTGTGCACAAATGGGACGCGATGTGCGACCAAGGAAAAACTGTCCAAATCATGTACCAGTGGCAGGACGACTCGGAGAAACAAGTCACAATTTGGTTCTCACGCAAACATAGTGATACATCGCTATTAACGATGGACTGCACTATGTACCCTGCCTGGCAACGACTCTGTGGCAATATCACCGACTATAGCTGGTATCTTGATCGCCTGGTTTGTCCTTTAGAGCAGAGCCAGCTTGGGGTTCTTTATGTGACCTGTAGCGATGACAATGCGTAACTGAAGAAAGCTCTGCTTGTGCTAAACTTCATGGATGATGAACCAAGACGAAGTATTAAAGGCGCTGGATGCGTTGGCACAGGAAGAGTGGGCCGAGATGGCTCCTCCAACCCTGCTCGAAGCGCTTGTCGCTGAGGGAGAGGCAGTGGTGCCCGCGCTGCTGGAGCGAATTACCGAGGAGGCGCTTCGGGCACGTCATGGCGGAGAGATCGTGCTAGATCATGTGGCCTATATGGCGATCTTCGCTCTCTGTGAGCTGGCCCTCCCTGAGACGGCGGAGTCTGTGTTTCATGCCTGTTTTGAACTCGGGGACGAAGACATTCTGGAGTGGCTGGATAACTCTCTCTGGAAATTCGGTTCTACCACAATTCCCATCCTGGAGCGTGTTTCGTGCAACGATGCGCTGGACTGGTACCCTAGGGCGGTGGCGCTGGAGGTTCTGGAGCAGATCGCCCGTGATACGCCAGAGACCCAAGAGGCACACAAAGCCTTTCTTATAAAGCAGCTTACAGAGCACCTTGACCGGGGAGGAGAGCCTGAAGACGACCACATCGCCTCTCTTGTCAGTGATCTGGCGAATCTCCGTGATCCCGAGGCCCGCCCGCTGATTGCCCGTGCCTTCGCCGAGAACCGCGTGGATCGCTCCTTCATCACGGAAGAGAATGTGGAAGACAGCTATAAAGACTCCGAAGTGACTTACGTCTCGAACCGCAGCAAGAGCATACTTGAAGACTATCGCGCCTGGCATCGGCAGAACACACTGGCGATGCAGGAGATCGAGGCCCGCCGCGTCCGGGAAGCACTGAAAGAGTCGCAGCGGATGATCTTTCAAGGACGACTCGCACCGTCACCGAGCAAGAAGCCAGGACGCAACGACACGTGCTGGTGTGGCAGTGGCAAAAAATATAAGAAGTGCCACCTGGAAGCGGATCAGAAGCGCTAAGAGGTTTTTCGATAAGTCGTGCCGAATCTCAGCCGTGATGTCATCTACAGAAACGATCTTGACGATGCGGGGGATCGAGAAGTCCTTTGGGGCGGAGGTCAAGGCGCTCAAGGGTGTGGACTTTGAGGTCCGTCCCGGCGAGATTGTCGCGCTGCTGGGGGAGAATGGGGCGGGGAAATCCACGCTACTCAAGGCCATCACGGGCGTGCACACCCCGACGGCGGGGGAAGTCCGCTGGTTTGGTGAGCCCGTGGTGCTGGACTCGCCGTCGAAAGCGCGTGGCTTAGGCATTCGGACGGTCTATCAGGAGCTCAATCTCGCGCCACACTTATCGGTGGCGGCCAATATCTATCTCGGTGCGGAGCCAATGAAGAGCGGTCTACTGGATCATAAGGCGATGCGGGAGAAGGCGCAGACGCTCTTAACCCACCACGGCTTTGACCTCAACCCCGATGCGCTGGTGGGCACGCTTGGCCCGGCGCAGCGGCAAGCCGTCGAGATCTGCAAGGCGCTCTCGGAAGAAGCAAAACTGCTGCTTTTAGATGAGCCAACTTCCTCACTCGGCGAGAAAGAGATCGAGGAGCTTTTTACCACTCTGAAGGCGCTACGAGAGCGTGGGATTGGGATGGTCTTTGTCAGCCATAGATTGCCCGAGTGCTTTGATCTCTGTGATCGCGTGGTGGTCTTGCGTGATGGCCTGAAGGTCTATGAGGCCAATATCCGCGAGACAGACACGTCTACCGTGGTGCGTGCCATGGTCGGGCGGGAGCTCTCGGACTTCTACCCTCGGGTTGCGAGTGAGCCTGGCCCTGAGCGGCTCAAGGTGAACCTGGATGGTGTGGCGTTTGCGACGCGTGCTGGTGAAGTCGTCGGGATCGCGGGGCTGATGGGCGCAGGGCGCACGGAGCTTTTCGAGGCGATCTTTGGCTTGCGGCACATGAGCGGCAGTGTCTCTGTGGATGGCAAGCCGCTTCCTCTCAACCAAGGCCCAAGGGCGGCTATTAAAGCGGGTGTGGGAATGCTCACCGAGGATCGCAAGCGCACGGGGCTTGCGCTAGGGCTGCCGGTTCGCCATAACGTCACGCTGGCGGGTTTAGAAAAAATCGCGCCGGGGCCGTGGCTCTCGCATGGGCCAGACAAAGCCGCCACCAAGACCGAGATCGAGCGCCTGCGGATCAAGACATCGAGCACGGAGACGCTGATCGGGACGCTCTCCGGCGGCAACCAGCAAAAAGGGGTGCTTGGGCGCTGGCTCCATGCAGGCTCGTCGGTCTTGCTCTTTGATGAGCCGACCCGTGGCGTCGATGTCGGAAGTAAAGTGGAGATCTACGAGCAGATGAACCTGCTGACCCAGAGTGGTGCGACGATCGTGCTGGTCTCCTCCGAGCTCCCCGAGCTGCTGGGAATGAGCGACCGGATTCTGGTGCTCTTCCAAGGCCGCCTCGTGGCCGATATACCCCGCGCCGATGCCAGCCCTGATCGCGTGCTGCACTTTATGATGACCGGAAAAGATATCGAGCTATGACCCTTGCCAAACGTTTACTGCCTGCCGTCTCGCTGCTTCTGCTGTGCATTTTCTTTGCCATTCGCGTGCCGCAAGCCACGGGGCACCAGTCGTTTCTGACCGTTGACAATCTCTACGGCGTGGCCGGGCAGTACGCCTACTTGCTGCTGATCGGGATGGGGGCGACTCTGGTGATTATCGCGGGGGGAATCGATCTCTCTGTGGGGAGCGTGCTTGCGCTCTCGGGCGTGACATCGGCCTATCTGATGGTGAAGTCGGGCTGGTCGGTGCCGCTGGGAATTGCGGCGGGAATCGGGATTGGGGCGCTCTCGGGGGGGCTGGTGGGGGTAGTGGTGACGAAGATGAAAGTCCCTGCCTTTATCGCCAGCCTGGGAATGCTGCTCGTGGCACGAGGCGTGACGCTTCGAATTGCCAAGGGCGTGACGGTAGACGGTACCCCCGAGCAGTTCAATCAGCTCGCCTCGGGCACGGTTCAAGGGGTCCCGATGCCGCTGATCTTGGTCGTGCTGGTCGCAGCTCTGATCGCGTTTATCCTGCACTACACCAAGCTGGGCCGCTATGTCTACGCCATCGGCTCCAACGCCGAAGCCGCACGTGTCTCGGGCGTTCCGGTAGAGCGTGTGCAGCTGGCGGTCTACGCCATTGGCGGCGCACTGGCAGGACTGGCGGGCCTCGTCGAGTCGGCTCGCCTCAGCTCCGGAAACCCCACGGGTGGCAATGGCTACGAGCTAGATGTCGTGACTGCCGTCGTTGTCGGGGGCGCGAGCCTTGCCGGTGGCGAGGGGCGCGTCTCCGGGACGCTTCTCGGGGCGCTGCTGATCGCGGTGCTACGCAACGGCTCCAACCTGCTCGGGGTTGATCCCTTCGACCAGAACATCTACATCGGCCTCCTAATCATCGGAGCCGTTGCGTTTGACCAGAAGCTTCGCAAGCTCTGAACCCACCCGGCCAGAACCCACCCGGCCACTCGCACTGCTCGCGTCCACCCTCCCTCTACGAAGGAGGGTTGGGGAGGGAGAATAGACACCATGCCTGAAATAAAGACGATCTTGGTTGTGGAGGATGAGGATGCAGTTCTCCACTTAATCTGCTCCAACCTGGAGGCGGTGGACTGCGGTATTATTGTGGCTCGGTCGGCAGAGGAAGCACGGGAGTGTTTGTTAGAAATTTTTGTTGATATGGTGATTGCTGACTACACGCGGCCCGTTGTAGAGGGTGAAACTCTATTTCACTGGGTTCGTGAACATCCTAAATATGCAAAAATAACTTTGGTGGCCATTCGATCGTCGCAAGCTCCTCTAAGACATAAAGAAGTCTTTGATGCCAGTGTTGTCCGCCCCTTTAATCCTCAAGGGCTGACGAAGTTTGTCAGGAGAATACTTTCCCTCCCCAACCCTCCTTCGTAGAGGGAGGGTGGACGCGAGCAGTGCGAGTGGCCGGGTGGGTTCTGGCAGGGTGGGGTCAGGACAGAGTTGTCATGTGTCCCGCTGTTTTGTCTCCGATAATGCGCTTGTAGGCAAGCTCGGCGCTGATGAGACAGATCGGCATGCCGATTCCGGGGTTGGTGCTCGCTCCGGCGTAGTAGAGGTTCTTGACCTTCTTGCTAATAGTATTGGGCCGTAGGATCGCGGTCTGGTTCATCGTGTGTGCCAAGCCGAGCGCGGTGCCACGGTCGTTGTTGTAGCGCTCGATAAAGTCCTTTGCCCAGAAGATGCGCTGGTACTTGATGCGCTGACGTAGATTCGGGATGTCCATCTCTTTTTCCATCAGCGCGAGCGTTTTATCCGCGTAGGCGGCCAGCTCGCTCTCGGTTGCCTTCATGCCAGGAGCCATGGGAACCAGCACAAAGAGGTTCTCGCAGCCCTCGGGCGCGACATTCGGATCCGTGACGCTGGGAGCACAGACATAGAGCGACGGGTCGGTGGGCCACTTGGGATTGTCGAAGATCTCCGCAAAGCCCGCTTTCCAGTCTGGGGCAAAGAGCAGGTTGTGGTGGGTGAGGGTGGGGATTTTTCCCTCGACCCCCAGATAGAGAATAAACGCAGACGGTGCGAGGGTGCGCTTCTCCCAGTAGTCGTCGGTGAAGGTGCGCTCGCTCGGTTCGAGAAGCGTCTCGGCGTGGCGGATCGTGGCGTTGCAGATCACCAGATCGGCACGGTGCTCAGTGCCATCTTGCAGGCGCACCCCGACCGCTTTCCCATTTTCGGTCAGGATTTTTGTAGCGGGAGCGTTGGTGTGGTACTTCGCGCCATACTTCTCCCCGATTCGCACGAAAGCTTTCGGGATCTCGTGGATGCCGCCCATCGGATAGTACACGCCCATATTAAAGTCAATATGACTCATGATGTTGTAGAGCGCGGGCGTGTCGTAGGGCGACGAGCCCAGAAACACAAGCTGGTACTCCATGATCTTCTGCAGCTCGTCGGTGGAGAAGAAGCGCTCGACATACTTATTCATCTTCTCAAAGACATGGAGCTTGGGGCCTTGGAGCATGGTCTGCTTATTGAAGAAATCAAAGACCGTGTCGTAGTTCTTGTACATGAAGCCCGCCAGCGCGATCTCGTACTGGAACTTGGAGCGCTCCAAATAATCGCGCAGCGCCTTGCCGCAGCCGGGCTCGATGGCCTCTAGCGTGGGAATATCCCGCTCCAAGTCCGAGTAAAGGCTGACTTTTTTGCCCTTGTCTTTGAAGAAGATCTGGTACGACGGTCCCAGCTTTACTAAATCTAAGTGGTCCTCGACTTTCTCCCCGAGAAGCGAGAAGAAGTTCTCAAAGACATCGGGCATCAAGTACCAGCTTGGGCCCATATCAAAGGTGAAGCCCTCAGCGGAGAAGATTCCTGCGGAGCCGCCTAAAATCTCGTTTTTCTCAAAAAGCTCGACTTGATAGCCCGCCTTTGCCAGGAGGCAGGCGCTCCCTAGCCCCCCGATGCCGCCACCGATAACAATTGCGCTTTGTTTAGTCATTCCAGACACTCATGGTGCGTTGCACTTTCTCCAGCGTGTTCGTACGAGCACGACCGGCAAATGGGTTACTTCCCTGCTGTTCTAGCTTGGTGAGAATTGCCCGGTAGAGGGCACTAGCGACGCGAACGGCGCGGCGGCCCTCAGAGTTAAGAAGCGCGATCCCCGGCTCAGCATCTTCGTAGAGCTTGTGGGCACGCTGCATCTGAAACTGCATCAGGGAGTAAAAATTGGCATCGAAGTGCCGCTCCGCGAACTGCGCCTCTTTGACACCGAAGCGTTGCAGCTCGTCGAGGGGCAGGTAGATGCGCCCGCGCTGCTGAAAGTCCTCGTCAATGTCGCGCAGGAAGTTGGTGAGCTGCATGGCGTAGCCAAGTTTTTGCGCGTACTCCAGCGCCACGGGGTCTGCGAAGCCAATCACATGGCTCATCATGAGGCCCACGACAGCAGCGGAGCCATACATGTAGCTCTCTAGCTCGGCGTAGCTTGCATAGCGCGTGTCCGAGAGATCGCGAAACATGGCCGCCAGAAATGTCTCGCTGTAGTCGTAGGGGATCTGGTAGCGGTGGAAAACTTGGGCATTCAGACGCAGCACAGGATCGGAGGAGTCGCGCAGCTGGTAGGCTTTCTGCCAGTCGGATCGCCAGTTTTCCAGGAGCTGTTGCGCCTGCTCAGGAGCGCCATTGTCCACAAACTCATCGGGAACCCGAAAGAAAGCGTAG
>NZ_CBAYMC010000211.1:0-7741 GCF_964826245.1 Armatimonas sp.
AAAGATGAGGCAAGCGAGGCACTCTGGCTTGACCCTAAAGACGTGGAACTAGACGAGATTGCATTCCCCTCAATGCGCGTGGCACTGACAATTTACCGGGAGGGATTATCCTAAAATGGACGAAGGATTTGAGGTACGTGGGGAGTTTATTACCCTGGGTCAGCTTCTAAAAGCGCTCGGAATCGCCATGACGGGCGGTGAGGCGAAGCGGTTGCTGGAAGAGGGCGGCTTCGAGATCAATGGGGAGCCCGAGCAACGGCGAGGGCGCAAGCTAAGGCCAGGCGACTCGGTCGTGTTCCCCGACGGCGCGGAGCTAGCGCTTACCCCAGAGTCGAACTCCGAGGGCGGCGACAATGCTCCCGGCGATACACATCATGAGCAAGGCCAGCAGCCGCTTGATGTAGCCCACGAACAGCCAGCCCGCCTGAAGCGCACCAGCACCCGCCGCGTTGTTGTCCGGCGCAGGCGTCGCACCGGGTAGTGGCTTAGGCGTCGGCGGTGGAGTCGGCAAAGGTTGCGAGGGGGCCTCAAAGAGCTGTTTCGCGGTCAAAAAAACATAACCCACCAGAGCCAGCCCCGCCACGATTACCACGAAGGCGAAGAGACGTGTCGCCAGACGATTTTCGGGTTTGGGGGACGGGGTTGAAGAGGGTAGGGTTGCAGACATCGCTTCGGTAATTCTAACCGATAAACTTCATAATGTCCACGGCACGCATCCCGGCACGCCGCGCCGCCTCGAGCCCTGCCGGACCATCCTCGTAGACGACGCAATCCGCAGGTGCTACACCGAGCGCTGCGGCAGCAAGCAGCATCCCCTCGGGATCAGGCTTGCCTTTGTTAACATCCTCGGAGCCAATGATCCGCACAAAGCAGTCTCGAATCCCCAAGATGTCCAGTGTCTCCTCGACGAGTGCGTGCATCCCTCCTGAAACCACCGCCAGAGGGACAGTCCCGTAAAAGCGCCGAAGCTCCGCGAGAACAGGCTCGATAGGCGTGAGCTGAGGAATGAGTTTCTGGTAGGTCATCTCTTTTTCATGGGTCAGCTCCGCCAGTGCGAGTGTCACTTGGTGCTGCTGGGAAAGCCACTCTAGAATCTCGTAGGCAGGCGCCCCGGCCCAGGCATAGAACTGCTCCCGAGTAAACATTGTCGGGTGCCCCGCACGGTCAAGAGTGGCTCGCCATGCCTGGTAGTGGAGCGGCATCGTGTCCGCCAGGGTACCGTCGCAGTCAAAGATAATGCCCCCCGGCGTAAAGGGGAGCGGCATCGAAATCAGGTGATCTAGCACGCTCCCATCGTATCACGCCACGCCGGAAGCCTAGTCGAGGGTGAGGTGCGGACGGAGCTGGGCGAGCTTCTTCTCCCCGATTCCCTTCACTTTCATCAGCTCGCTGAGCTCGCTAAACTTGCCTTGCTCGGTGCGGTAGGCGACGATGCGCTCGGCGATGGCGGGGCCGACTCCCGGAAGGCTCTCTAGCTCCTTGGCCGTCGCTTTGTTGAGCGCGACCATTCCCGCTTCCGCCTTGGTCGTTTTCGCAGCCTTGGGGGCTTTCTTCGTCGCCATCACAGCGGCTTTAGGGGCAGCTTTCTCGGTGGTCTGCGTCTGAGCGAGGCTCAGGGTGGTCAGGCTCAAAAGAGCGGCGGCGCAGATCGTCAGTTGGGTAAAGATCGTTTTCATTGTCTCAGGTTTCCTCTTGGTTGGTTCTTGCGGAGGTCTCTCCCCCGCTTTCACCCCTAGAACGGGTGAGAACCCCTGATTCTGATAAAAACCCGAAAGTTTATTTTTACGGATAGAGCAAGTGTGGCTTGCGGCGATTGGCAAACGTGCGCAGGCTGGGGCTCCAGCGGCGAGCAAGACTCGCATAGTCCTCGCCTGCCAAGACGCCGTCCATCGCCTGACGATTGACCAGCAGCGTCATGAGCTTCTCCGCCTGCCACGCACTCGGGTAGAGCTTGCGAAGCGTGAGTGCCAACTCCAGACCAACTCGCACGGGCTGGAGCTTTAGGCGATCGGTCACCAGAAAGTTGACACCGCCACAGAGCTCACCTGCGAACTTGCTGGCCTTGGGCGTGAAGCGCACGGGGATAAAGCGAATACCTGGGAGATTCTTCGCATTGAGTGCACTTGCCAGCCGACGCGGCTCGATATACGGAGCCCCGATCCACTCAAACGGCGTGTCGGTACCCCGGCCTACGGAGAGATTGGTGAACTCGACCAGCCCGATTCCCGGATAGAGCGTTGCCTGCGTGAGAGAGCGCATGTTGGGCGAGGGATTGACCCAGGTAAGGCTGGTGGTGTCGAAGTAGTCGCGACGATTCCAGCCCTCGCAGGGGACGACCGTGAGATCCACTTTCAGGTTTTTCTCAGCGACGATCAGCCGCGCCATCTCGCCCATGGTCATGCCGTGGCGCACCGGGATCGGGTGGTACGCGACAAAGGCGAGCTTGTCTTTGTCTGCAATCGGACCTTCCATCGCGACGCCGCCAATGGGGTTAGGACGATCCAGGACGATAAAGCGCTTTCCGTGCCTTGCCGCCGCCGTCAGACAGTGCCCTAGGGTAGAGAGGAACGTATAGAAGCGGCAACCCACATCCTGGATGTCGTAGACCAGGGTCTCGATTCCCGCAAGCTGCTCCGCTGTGGGCTCGTAGCGCTCGCCGTAGAGAGAGTACACCGGCAGGCCCGTCTTAGGGTCTTTGCCATCTGGGACTTTCTCATCCACTGCGCCGCGAATCCCATGCTCCGGCCCAAAGAACGCCTTAAGCTGCACGGCAGAGGACTCCGCCAGAATATCTGCGGTCGCCACACCGTCTATGGTAAGCCCCGTGTGGTTCGTGATCAGCCCAACGGTTCCACGTCCCAGTGCGGAGAATTTATCCCGTACCAGCACGTCCACGCCACACCACACAGAAGAAGTAGAAACTGTTTCCATGAGACTATTCTACAACGTCGCCGTCGGCAGAGTTGCACAGGCTTCAGGAAATACATGCAGTCGTTCCAGACGAAAATGGTAAAATTGTCCATGTCTCGACAACTCGCTCGTACTCTCCCCCTCTTAGGAGCCACGTTTCTGGCCACCGCGCTTCTGGCCACGGCGCACCAGTCTCCGCCGAGAGTCCTTGGTGTTTTGGACAACGATAAAGAGATCACGGTTAAGCGTGGGGAGAGGATAACAATTCGTCTCCCCGCCAACCCCTCAACGGGCTATAGCTGGTATTTTTTCAGTGGGAACGATCCCTGGAAGCTCAAAAGCCGTAAGTACACCCAGACACCCGCCAATCCACGTCTGGTCGGGGCGGGTGGCGAGGAGACATTCATTTTTGAGACAACCGCTCCTGGCACGGGTTATCTCCGCCTGATCAACGTCCGTCCTTTTGATCCCAAAGTTGCCCTAGAGAATATCTGGCAAGTCCAGGTCAAAGTGAAAAATAGGTAGCTCTTATGCTAGACACACTGGCGCTCAGCTTTATCGAGAATCAGACCCTGCACCATGCGCCCAAGGCGAAGCGTGTGGTGCAGCTCTTCATGTCTGGCGCGGCCAGCCAGTGCGACACGTTTGACTACAAGCCCGAGCTGATTAAGCGGCGCGGCGAGAAGTTCGATCCCGGTGGGAAAGTGGAGCTGTTCCAGAGCGCGCCGGGCGTGGTGATGCCCTCACCGTGGGAGTGGAAGCGCTACGGCAAGAGCGGACGCTGGGTGAGTGGGCTCTTGCCAAATCTGGCGGAGTGCGTGGACGACATGGCGTTTCTCTACGCGATGGTCGCCAAGTCCAATGTGCATGGCCCGGCGACATTTATGCAGAACACCGGCTTTGTCCTGCCCGGCTTTCCTAGCATGGGCGCGTGGCTCAGCTACGGCCTTGGCTCGCTCAACGACAACTTGCCGACGTTTGTGGTGCTCCCCGACAACCGTGGCGTCCCGCCCAACGGTCCGGCGAACTGGGGCGCGGGGTTTCTGCCCGCAACGCACCAGGGAACCGTGGTGAAAGCCGGCACGAAGACCCCGATCTACGATCTGTTTCCGCCCGAGCGCCCCTATCTGACGCCCCAGAGCGAGCGTGAGAGCCAGGCGCTCTTGCAGAAGCTCAATAAGGCCCACCAAGCCACGCGGCCCGGTGACACACGCCTTAGTGCCCGGCTCCAGTCCTACGCTCTCGCCGCACGGCTCCAGCTCTCCGCTCCCGAGGTGCTCGATATCACGGGGGAGTCGCCGGAGACGCGCAGGCTTTATGGCGTGGACGATCCCCTCACGGCCGATCTGGGGCGGCGCTGCCTGACCGCGCGGCGCCTTTTAGAGCGCGGCGTGCGCTTTGTGCAGATCTGGAGCGGCGCGGACAATGGCTTCCCTCGGCGCAACTGGGACTCGCACGAAGACTTAGCGAGAGATCACGGGATGCTCGGCGCGGAGCTGGACAGGCCCGCCGCCGCGCTGCTCAAAGACCTCAAGGCACGCGGCCTGCTCGATGACACCATCGTGATCTGGACCACGGAGTTTGGACGAATGCCCTGCAGCCAAGGTGGCAAGGGCCGCGATCATAATCCGGCGGCGTTTACGAGCTGGATGGCGGGTGGCGGCATTAAAGGTGGCACCAGCTATGGCGAGAGCGACGAGTGGAGCTTCCGTGCAGCGGTCAACCCTACGTACTGCTACGACCAGCACGCCACGGTCTTGCATCTGCTCGGAATAGATCACAAGCGCCTGACCTTCCGGCACAACGGCATTGACCGCCGCCTGACCGATGTGCACGGGAAGATCATCTCGGAGATCCTGACATAGCCATCGTCGCCATAGCTTGCATCTCTGCGCAGATGAGAAAAACGAAAAAACCAGGGGGCTGTAGCTCTTTCCCCGTCCCGTAACACACATCACAGGAGCCGTGTCTAGACAACAAGTTACCCATAGTTCCGAACAGGACGTTTACCGTCCATGCGAGGTACAATTGCCGTATGATGCGTCATGTACTCCTCGGAATCGGGGCGCTGGGAAGCCTGGTCGGGGGAGCCCTGCTCCCCCTGCGGGCACAGGACTCCGTGCCCCCCTCGCCTGCCGTGCAGCTCGCTGTGGGCGGTAACCGTGGCCCCTATGAAGTGGCCTTCACCCCCGATGGCACCCTCGCGCTGGTGACGGAGTACGACGAAGGTGCGCTCGCGGTGATTGAGCGGGCGACGGGAAAAGTACTGCGGCATATACCAACTGGTGGGATGCAGCCCACGGGCGTGGCGGTCACCCCCGACGGTGCACTGGCGCTGGTCACCAATAGCTTCAGCGGCTCCGTCGCGTTTCTCGACCTCAAGGCCAACAAGACCGAGACACTCCCCCTGCGGGGGATGCCTTGGGATGTGGTGGTCACTCCGGATGGGAAGCGAGCCTTTGTCTCTGTGAGCCAGCTCAACCAAGTGGTGGTGCTGGATATCTCCACACGAAAAATCACGGCGACCCTTCCCACGGGGCACCGGCCTCAAGCGCTCGCCCTCACCCCCGATGGCAGCACGCTCGTCGCGGCCAACCTCACCGCCGGAACCGTGAGCTACTTCGACACGGCGAGCCTTGCAGCGCGGGGGACGGCCAAGGTTCCCTCGGTCAACCTGCGCGGGGTCGCGGCCTTTGCCGACGGGCGCCATGTCTTTGCCGTGGGTCAGCGTGCCCAGAACGAGCGCCCCACCGAGACTCCTATCGGGATCTGGTCCAACCAGGCCTTTGTCCAAGCCCCCGGCGGCCCGCGCAACGGGATCGAGAACCTCTGGCTGGATCTCATGGGCACCGATGTCTCCGACCCGGACTCGGTGGTACTCGACGCACGGGAGCAGCTTGCTTACGTGACCTGTAGTGGCGGCGACAGTGTCAATGTCGTGCCCGTCGATGGCGAGGGCGTGACGCGTACGGTCTCGGATATTGGGGCGCATCCGCGTGGGCTGGCCTTCACCCCAGATAAGAAAGAGCTCTGGGTCGCGAATTTACTCGGCAACGACCTGGCCGTCCTTGATCCCACCACGCTCAAAATCCTCCGCCGCGTCTCGCTGGGAGCCACTCCACGCAAAGACCCCAACCTCCTCGGGCGCTACCTCTTTGCCAGCGCCAAGATCGTCAATGGTGAGCAGTTTAGCTGCAACTCCTGCCACCCCGATGGCGGCACCGATGGCATCTCCTGGAAGTTTGTCCATGTCCCTGATGCCCTCGGCAAGCAGACCGACCGCAACGCCAAGGCGCTCCGTGGTGACATTGGGGGAAGCTCGCCGTATCGCTGGAGCGGCCACGAGCCGACTATTCGGCACTTTGTCGAGGGCGAGCTCAAGGGCCTCTTGCAAACTCCCACTATCACCGAGAGCGAGAAAGCCGCCCTCGCAGACTATGTCGGCGCCATCCCCGAGCCCCCCAATCCCTACCGTACTCCCACCGGCGCATTTACTCTCGCCGCACTTCGGGGTAAACTACTTTTTGAAGGAAAAGCGGCCTGCACCACCTGCCACTCGGGGCCACGGTTTGGGGGAGAGCGCAAGGCTTGGATCGGCACCACCCCTGAGGGCGTGTCTTTGCAAGTGCCGCGCCTCAAGGGGGTCTACGACAGTGCGCCCTACCTACACAATGGGAAGGCCACAACCCTAGAGGAGGTATTTACGCAACAAAATACGAATAGCCTTCATGGAAAGATCGAGCTTCTCTCCGCAGAGGAGCGCGTTGATCTGTTGCACTATGTTCGGGAACTCTAAAATAAGGAATTGAAAAGCATGAATCTCAAGTTTGGTCTAGTCGCTGCCGCCAGCCTGCTGGCAGTCGCAGCATTCGCCGCAATCGAGTCCGGCCTCAAGCCGGGTGTGCAGCCCGCTCCCTTCCAGGTCGTCGATGTCACCGGCCCTAACAAGGGCAAGGAGCTCTGCTACCGCTGCCAGTACGGTGGCTCCCCCGTGCTCGCCGCCTTTGTTAAGAACGACCCCGCCAAGGCCGGTCAGCTTCTCGTCGACCTGCAAAAAGTGGTCAATGCCCGCTCCGGGAAAGGCCTAAAGAGCTTTGCGGTCTTCATGAGCGGCCCCGAAGCCACAGCGACCATTAAGAAGATCGCTACCGAGAAGGGGATCACCATCCCACTGGTGTTCCTCCCCCAAGGCACCTCGGCATCGGATATCGCCAGCTACAAGATCAGCCCCGAAGCTCAGAACACCGTGATCCTATGGCGCGCCTCCCGTGTCCGCAGCAACTTTGTGGATGTGGATGCAGCCAAGGTCGCCGACGTGGCCAAGGCTGCCGACGCGATGCTCCAGTAGTGTAGCTCGCCTCCGTTTAGATCGCCCCCGTATTATGGGCGGCACGCCCTTCGCAGCCGTAGGCTCTCAAGCTCTCCCGCTCTAACCGAGAGGACAAACGGGGGCGATCCAAAGCAGGAGACCTGCCGCACTATCGGGAATAAACCCCCATGGTGCGGCATTTTCTTTGCGGCGTTTTGCTGGTCCTGGGCACGATAGCCCACGCCCAGCCCCAACCCACGGCGGCAGCAACCGTCCTCAAGACACGCTGCCTCTCTTGCCACGGCCCCGAGCAGGCATCGGCGGGTGTCCGCCTCGATAGACCCCTCACGGCGGCACTTGCGAAGAAAGTCCTCGCTGCCGTTGCCTACGACGGAGAAATTAAAATGCCCCCCAGCGGCAAGCTTGCTCAGAGTGAGCTCACGCCCCTCGCCGCCTGGGCACGTGCCACCAAGCCCGAGAAGCCTCACTGGGCCTGGCAACCCCTCACCTCTCTCACCTCTC
>NZ_CBAYMC010000212.1:0-7722 GCF_964826245.1 Armatimonas sp.
TTTACAAGTTGGCTCTGATCTCCAGAGCCACACTCACACGCGACGACGTTTAGGGGCACGGCAGCCGTTGTGCGGCAGCGGCGTGACATCCTTGATCAGGCTAACTTCGAGTCCAACCTGGCCCAGAGCGCGGATAGCTGTCTCACGACCAGAACCTGGCCCCTTGACAAGAACATCCACACGCTTGAGGCCATGCTCCATCGCCTTGCGAGCGGCGCTTTCAGCAGCCAGCTGTGCGGCGAAGGGGGTGCCTTTTTTGGTCCCCTTGAACCCTACCTGACCCGCCGAAGACCAGGAGATCGCTTCGCCTTTGGTATCGGTGAGGGTGATAATTGTGTTGTTGAAAGTGCTCTGGATGTGCGCGACTCCCACCGCAATGTTCTTGCGAACCTTGGGCTTGCCACGTCCAGCCTGAGCCGTTGTTTTTCGTGCCATACGCTATTTCTTCTTCTTCTTGGCGCCCACAGTGCGCTTGGGGCCTTTGCGGGTACGAGCGTTCGTCGAAGTGCGCTGCCCACGAACGGGTAGCCCTCGGCGATGTCGCAGGCCGCGATAGCACTGAATCTCCTGCAGACGACGAATGTTCATCGCAATCTGACGCCGCAGGTCTCCCTCAACGCGCCACTCTTTTTCAATAATATCGCGCAGGGTGGAGACTTCCGTCTCCGTCAATTCCGCAACTTTTTTACGGGGGTCAATCTTTGCTTGTTCCAGAATCACTCGGCCACCGGCCAGGCCGACTCCGAAGATATCAGGCAAAGCGTACTCCACGCTTTTGTCGCGGGGCAGGTCTACACCAGCAATACGTGCCACGGACTTTTACTCCTCTGAAAATTAACCCTGACGCTGCTTATGCTTAGGATTTTTGCAGATAACGCGCAGAACGCCTTCTCGCTTGATCACTTTGCAGTTGGTACAGATGGGTTTAACGGATGCTCGAACTTTCATATTTTTATAAACCTCCCTATCGGTAGCGATAGAGAATGCGACCTCGTGTAAGGTCATAGGGCGAGAGCTCTACCAGAACACGATCACCAGGCAGGATCTTGATGTAGTGCATCCGGATCTTACCAGAGATATGTGCCAGCACCTCGTGCCCACTCTCTAGCTTCACCTTGAACATCGTGTTGGGCAAGTTCTCGACAATCGTCCCCTGCACCTCGATGCCTTGCTCCTTTTCCGGCTCATCTGAGACCGGAGGAGTTGGCGTACGTCCCCCACTGCCGCCGCGACTGCCACCACCGGGCCGTCCGCTGCCGGGCCGTCCACCGCCTGGTCGTCCACCAGGCCGATAGCCACCACTTCTTCCTGCCATACTGTTCTTTCTTTGTTAGTCAACCCCCGCTCGTGTGTCTGCCAGACTGACCTTCAAAGACAGTGGCACACAATCGCCGATTATATCAAACCACGGAGGCTTTCGCAAACTTTTCTAAAAACTGCCTCGGGTAGCCCCTCAGCATCTATCTCTTGGAGCAATCCTCGGCCTTGATAAAAGGCAATCAGAGGTGCTGTCTGGGTCTCGTAGAGCTGCTGACGCAGCCGACGCTTTTCAGGTTGATCGTCCTCCGGGCGTAGCCCAAGCCGACTCCCACACCGATCACAGAGCCCCTCACGCCTCGGAGGAGCGATTCTTACATGGTAGGTGGCCCCACAGCCCAGACAGAGCCGCCGCCCTGCCACACGCTCGCCTAGGGCCTCTTCACAGAGCCGAAGAAGAAGCACGGCGTCGAGTGTCACCCCCTGGGACTCAAGAAACCTCTCCAAAGCCTCTGCCTGCCCCAGACTGCGCGGATAGCCATCGAGGATAAACCCAGGCTGTCCCGCAATCGCCGAGAACGCCAGGGCATTGGCAAAACTGTCGGAGACAAACGCACCGCTGAGAATCTGCCGGGCTTCCTGAACGAGCGGCGTCTCCGCACCTGAGGCGATTAGCTCTCGCAGTAGCGCCCCTGTCGAAACCGAGGGCACGCCGAGCGCCTGGCTCAGACGTGCCCCTTGGGTTCCCTTACCCACCCCTGGTGGGCCAAGCAAGATCAGACGCACTGGCTATCGCATCCGGCCCCGCATCATGTTGTCACTGTCACTAGGACGGGTCTTGATAAAGCCCTCGTAGTTGCGCATCGCCATCTGGGCCTCAATGGCCGTCATGGTCTCCAGTGCCACTCCCACCACGATCAGCAGCGAGGTGCCCCCGATCATCGAGAGCCCCTTGATCCCTGTGCCCGTCCAGATCGGTGCCCAGTACTGCATCAGAGAGATGGTCGCCAGAAACACAGCCCCAGCCAGGGTAATTCGCGTCAGAACGGTATCGAGATACTCTGCAGTCGGCTTACCCGGCTTCACTCCCGGAATGAGCGAGCCGTATTTCTTCAGATTGTCGGCGATATCGTTGGTGTCGTACTGGACAGCAGTGTAGAAATAGGTAAAGAACATCACCAGAGCGGCAAAGATCAGAGACGCGACAATATTGCCACTTCCCGGATTCAGCCACATCGTTGCATCGTAGAGAAACTGACCAAACGGCCCACTCTCCCGGGGAAAGAACTGCTGGAATGTCTGCGGAAAAAGCTGGATAGACATCGCAAAGATAATCGGGATCACCCCAGCAGTATTGACTTTCAGCGGCAGGTACGACTGGCCACTGGCGGTCATCTTGCCCCCCGCAGTCACCTTGCGCATATTTAGCACGGGGATGCGCCGGGTTCCCTGGGTCATGTAGATCACCCCGACAATCGAGGCCAGAAAGAGAATTGCCATGCCCAGCACACCAAAGATCGAGACCGCGCCTTCTTGCACCAGCTTGAAGGTCATGATGATCTGGTTGGGAATGGAGATCATGATCCCCACAAAGATAATCAGGCTGGTTCCGTTGCCGATCCCCTTCTCGGTGAGCTGCTCGCCCATCCAGAGAAGAAACATGGTGCCTGAGGTCATCACGACCATCATCATCAGCATCGGGAAGATGCCCTTCGGGATGGCTCCGCCGCTGGCAAACATGTTGTAGAGACCCGCAGCTTGCACAAAGCCAAGCCCGATGCTGGCGTAGCGCGTGATCTTGTTGATCTGCTTGCGTCCCGACTCGCCTTCTTTAGAGAGCGCCTGAAGCTGTGGGATGGCCACGGTGAGTAGCTGCATCACGATGGAGGCATTGATATAGGGCATCAGCGAGAGACCGATGATCGAGACGCGCTTCAGCGCCCCACCCGAGAACACGTCGTAGGCGTTCAGGAGTCCCTGAGAGACGAGCTTATTAACAGCGTCGTGATTGATCCCCGCCATGGGGATATGAGATGCGATGACGTAGACCAAAAAGGCTTTCAGGACAAAGATCAGACGTTTTTGGATGTCCGGAACTGCCCAAGCCGCTGCGAGTTTTTCAAGCATGATGTCTATTGTATCAAAACGAGGCCAGGAAACGTTCCCGGCCTCGCGAATTACTGCTCTTTTTAGGAGAGCCTAGAGGACTTCAGAGGTGCCGCCCGCCGCTTCGATAGCCGCTTGAGCGTTCCCGCTGAACTTATGTGCCTTGATGGTCAGCTTCTTGGTGAGCGTTCCCTCGGCCAGCACTTTCAGAGGCAGACCGTTGCTACGAACAAGCCCCGAAGCCAGGACAGACTCAGGATCCACCGTAGCGCCATCTTCGAAACGAGCATCTAAGTTGCCCAGGTTGACGATATTGTAGTGGGTCTTGAAGCGGCCATTGTTAAAACCACGCGCTGTCAGACCAGTACCAATACCACGCTGCTTTGGCAGACGGCGGTGCAGAGGTGTCTGACCTCCTTCAAAACCAGGACGCACGGTGCCACGGGCTTTATCCCCCTTGTGACCGTGTGTACTGGTCTTACCATGGCCCGAACCCACACCACGACCGATCCGCTTGCGGCGGTGTCGTGAGCCCTCAGAGGGCGAAAGATCGGAAAGATTCACTTGGCAGCCTCCTCGACTTGCTCAACGGTGACCATATGCTTGATCTTGAAAACCATTCCTTGGACGGAAGCGTTATCAGGAACCTCAACCGATCGGCCAAGCCGGGTTAGACCCAGTGCACGAGCGGTTGCTCCCTGTGACTTCTCAAATCCAATAGGACTCTTGACTAGAGTGACTTTAAGCGCCATCTCCGCTCTCCTCCTTTACCGCGACTGCGTTCTCCGCAGAGCCACGGCGAACTTCGTCAGCGGACTTGCCGCGTAAAGCAGCGTACTCATCTACGGTTTTGAGCTGCGCAAATGCCTTCATGGTTGCCCAGGCATTGTTGACCGGGTTGTTGGACCCGATGGACTTTGCCAGAACGTCATGGACACCCGCGGCCTCAAGCAACACACGCACTGCGCCGCCCGCCACCACTCCGGTACCTGCCGCAGCAGGCTTGAGCAGGACTTCAGAAGCGCCATGCATCGCCAGGACTTCGTGCGGGATGGTTCCATTGACAATCGGAACCTTGATCAGGTTCTTCTTGGCATCTTCCTCGCCTTTTCGCACTGCATCCGGGATAGCACGCGCCTTGCCGATGCCTGCACCGACATGACCATTGCCGTCGCCCATCACGACCAGAATGGACCAGGACATGGTCCGGCCACCCTTGTTGGTTTTCTGGACTTTATTCGTCCGAACGACGCGCCCCTCCAGGTTAGGGAGCGCATCAGGATTGATTCTTGCCATACCTTAGAACTCCAGTCCGCCTTCTCGGGCCGCATCAGCCAATGACTTAATGCGTCCATGATAGAGATAGCCACCACGGTCAAAGACCACTTTGGTGACACCCGCTGCCTGAGCACGCTCGGCGATCAGCTTACCAACCGCCTGCGCACCTTCGAGGTTACCACCGTTGGCAGCAACCCGCAGATCTTTGTCTAGCGAAGATGCGGCTGCCAGAGTGCGGCCTTCTTCATCGTTAATGATCTGAGCGTAGATGTGATTCAGGGAACGGTAAACACTCAGCCGAGGACGCTGCGCATCCCCGTGCATCCGCTTCCGGATGCGTGTGTGACGCTGAAGACGCGTCGCATTTCGATTCAAACTCATTTACTTGCCTTTCCGCAGGGAGCAGGAGCGCCCGCCCCCCTACCGGGTGTTACTTCTTCTTAGCGCCGCCCTTACCGGCCTTGCCGGACTTACCTGCCTTGCGACGTACGATCTCGTCGCTGTAGCGGATACCCTTGCCCTTGTAAGGCTCAGGCTTGCGGACTTTGCGGATCTCGGCGGACTGCTGGCCAACCACTTCTTTGTCAATACCGACCACCGTGATCACCGGCATACGAGTCGCAGGATCGACGACCGTCGTAAAGGTGATGCCAGGACGCGGGGTCACGGTTACGGAGTGCGAGTAGCCGACATTGAGGACGAGGTTTCCGCCCTCCACGGTTGCACGGTATCCAACACCGGTGACGTTCAGAACGCGCTGGTAGCCTACGGAGACGCCCACCACCATGTTGTTCACCAGGGTGCGGACGAGCCCGTGCTGTGCGCGGTCGTCATCAGAATCGGTGGGGCGAATGACGCTGAGCGTGGTTCCCTCGACCGAGAGGGTCATGCGGGGCGAGACGCGCCGCGAGAGCGTACCTTTAGGGCCCGTGACACTGACAAGGCCATCGGCCTCCGCCTTTACTGTCACACCCGCAGGCAGCGTTATAGGTTGTTTTCCAATTCGGGACATTTTTGGTTACTCCCTCCGGCATCGCGCCGGAGTCACGATCACCGTGCTTAGTAGATAAAGGCTAGGACTTCCCCGCCCACACCCTGTTTCTTCGCTTGTTTGCCGGTCAGTACACCACGGGAGGTCGTCAAGATCGCGACGCCAAGACCACGCTTGACAGAAGGAATCTTGTCCGCGGGAGCGTAGACGCGCAAACCAGGCTTGGAGACACGCTTGAGGCCCTGGATAACAGGAAAGCGCTTCTGCCCCACGCCCGTAGCGTACTTGAGGGTGACCTTAATTCGGTTCTGGGGGGTATCTTCAACCACTTCGTACTTCGTGATGAAGCCTTCGGCCTGCAACAGGCGCAGGATCTCTAGCTTGATCTTGCTGGAGGGCATCTCAAGCGAGTCGTGGTTGGCGTTTTGGGCGTTGCGGATACGGGTCAGCAAGTCGCCGATAGGATCGTTGATTACCATGGTCGTTGCTCCTTAAAATTACCAGCTCGCCTTGCGGACGCCAGGGATAAGACCACGGTGGGCCAGCTCACGGAAGGTCTGGCGAGAGACGCCAAACTTTCGCATGTAACCGCTAGCACGCCCCGTGATGGAGCAGCGATTCTTTACACGACACGGCGACGCGTCACGCGGCAAAAGTGCCAGCGCTTCGTAGTCGCCCTTCTTCTTCAGTTCTGCACGCTTGTCGGCGTACTTCGCCACGGTGGCGATGCGCCGCGCTTCGCGCGTCTTCCAAGATTCTCGGGCCATTTTTTTCTCCAGGTCCTGATGGTGTTGATCACCACCCGGCTTTGGCGCGGGGTCATTTTTAAGCGGCCCCGCCATTTGGAATTTAGAGTGGCTAAAATACTCCAGCCACCAAAGAGGGCAGTATATCACAGATAAACCGAATGTCAATCTTCTCTGCAACTAGGCAGGTGCGGTAGAATGAGGGCGAATCTCTCAACACGGAGCATATTTTGAGTCAGAAACCTCACTTTGGCCTTACCGGCCTCGCTGTCATGGGACAGAACCTCGCCCGCAATGTCGCCCACCATGGCTTCCCTATCGCGGTGCACAACCGTACCGCTAACAAAGTAGACGAGTTTATCGCCGATTTTGGCACCGAGGGGACGTTTGTCGGGGCACATAGTCTAAAGGAGCTGGTCGAGGCTCTGGAAGCGCCCCGCACGATCTTAATTATGGTGAAAGCGGGCGGGCCTGTAGACGCGGTCATTGACGAGCTGGTTCCGCTGCTCTCGCCGGGCGACACGCTCATTGACGGCGGTAACTCGCTCTATACCGACACCCAGCGCCGTAACAAAGATCTCACTTCCAAGGGGCTGAACTTTTTAGGTGTAGGCGTCTCCGGCGGCGAAGAGGGCGCTCTCAACGGCCCGAGCATCATGCCCGGCGGCCAGCGCGATGCCTACGAGCGCATCGCGCCGATCTTCGAGGCGATCTCTGCTAAAGTGGACGGCGTCCCCTGCGTCGCCTATATCGGGGCGGACGGCGCGGGCCACTACGTCAAGATGATCCATAACGGTATCGAGTACGCCGACATGCAGCTCATCGCTGAAGCCTATGATCTGCTGAAAAATGTCTGTGGCCTCAGCAATGAGGAGCTGGCTAAGACATTTGGCGAGTGGAACGAGGGCGATCTGGACAGCTTCCTGATCGAGATCACGACCCAGATTTTCGAGACTAAAGACACGCTCACCGACGGCCATTTAGTCGACTTTGTGCTGGACAAAGCCGCGCAAAAAGGTACGGGAAAGTGGACGAGCCAGAACGCGCTGGATCTTGGCATTCCCGTCACCGGCATCACCGAGGCCGTGTTTGCTCGCTGCCTCTCCGCCCTAAAAGACGAGCGCGTGGCCGCAAGCACCGTCCTCCCCGGCCCGGCAGATGTGTCTTTTGACGGCGACAAAGCGGCTTTTATCAACGACATTCGGGATGCGCTCTACTGCTCCAAGATCATCGCCT
This sequence comes from Armatimonas sp., assembly GCF_964826245.1. Lineage (NCBI taxonomy): Bacteria > Bacillati > Armatimonadota > Armatimonadia > Armatimonadales > Armatimonadaceae > Armatimonas > Armatimonas sp. The sequence continues at coordinate 7,615 of NZ_CBAYMC010000212.1, forward strand.
ACGCCCAGGGAATTCAGCTGATGGATGCGGCGGCAGCGGAGTTTGGCTGGACCCTCAACCGTGGCGAGATCGCGACGATCTGGCGGGGTGGCTGTATTATCCGCGCCC
>NZ_CBAYMC010000213.1:0-7680 GCF_964826245.1 Armatimonas sp.
GGTTGCCATTCGGTATGTCAGCTGCGCCTCGCTCGTTCCCAGGCGATTCGCTCCTGAGTCGGCTCCTCCATGTCCAGGATCAATCACCACGATCACGCCACGGAGTGGCCCTGTGGGTACCATGGGAGCGGGGGATGTTGGTGATTTGAGGGAGTTGGCACGCCGACGGCACTGCACAAAGAGCAAGATCGAGACGAGCAGAAGTAGCAGAACCGGCAGGTGCCCCCAGCGCTCTCGTCGTCCACGTAAGCGCCTGCGTGGTGCTGAAGGGCGTGAGGCCGGTGTCTTCCGTGGCGGTGGCACAGACACATCATACCGCAGACTATCCAAATAAGGCAGGCCGTTTACCGCCTCCCCCTTGGCGCACTCGTTCCTCGCTGCCGTTCCCCCTCCGGCTTCGCGAAGGGGGATAGTAACCTGCTTCACCCTCTTCGCAGCGAGGAACGAGCGAATGCCGGAGAGGGTCGCCGTCTAAGCGGCGGGGAGAGGTCTGCCCGAATGGTCAGTGGCAGGTGAGAAACCTCAGGGTACAATAGACCCACATGATCGGGATTGAGACGGAGTACGGAATCTACGTTGAGGGAAAAGGGGCTCAAGACCTTGTGGACGAGGCGGGCTATCTGGTAAAGCTTGTGCCCTCGCCCACCGTCGCCGGGCGCTGGGACTACCGACAAGAGCATCCCCGGCGGGACATGCGCGGCTTTACGGTGGACCATCTCTCCATTGACCCCAACGATGCCCAGTTCGAGCAGACCGGCAAGCCCCACTCCACGGATATTGAGGTGCGCTCCGACCGCGTTCTGACAAACGGTGCACGCCTCTACAACGACCACGGCCACCCGGAGTACGCCACGCCCGAGTGCACGAGCCTGCGCGAAGTCATTGCCCACGACCGAGCCGGTGAGCGCTGGATGCAGCGCCTCGCCGAGCGCCGGATGAAGCAGCTGGGAGCTGAGTCTCTGGTGGCGATGTACAAGAACAACACCGACTTTCACGGCGCGAGCTACGGTACCCACGAGAGCTATCTCATGCGTCGCGAAGTCCCATTCGATAAAGTCCTCGAAGGACTATTGCCTTTCTTCACGACTCGCCAGATTTTTGCCGGAGCGGGGAAAGTGGGCTGTGAGAAGACCGGCGCGGCCTTTGTTCCGTTCCAGCTCTCTCAGCGCGCTGATTTTTTCACGACACTCGCCTCCGTGGACACGCTCTACAACCGCCCGATTGTCAACACCCGCGATGAGCCCCATGCCGATGCGCTGCGCTTCCGTAGGCTCCATGTGATCTGCGGCGATGCGAACTTTGCCGAAGTGGCGACTCTACTGAAAGTGGGCACCACTCTGCTCGTCCTGCGTCTGATCGAGCAGGGGCTCGCTCCTAAAACGGTTGGGCTACGCGATCCGGTTGCCGCCATTCAGAGCATCAGCCAAGACCAGAGCCTCAAGTGGTGTGTCGAGCGCCACGGCGGGGGAACCGTCGGTGCCGTGGACATCCAGCGAGCCTATCTTGCCGCTGCCAAGGAGCATCTCACCGGACTCTCCCCCGACACCGACACCGTTCTGATAGAATGGGAGCAGGTGCTCAATACGCTCGAAACCGACCCTCTCTCGCTCGCAGACACGCTCGACTGGGCGGCGAAACGGGCGCTGCTGGAAGGCTTTATGGACGCCGAGAACCTGAGCTGGAGCGATCCCTATCTCCAGAGCCTGGATCTGGAGTACCACAACACCGATCCCGCCGCCGGGCTGTACTACGCGCTGGAGCAAGAAGAGAAGATTCGGCGCGTGGTGACCGAAGAAGAGATTCTCAAGGCACTCGACACGCCGCCTCTGGGCTCGCCGCGTGCCATTGTTCGTGGCCTGGCCGTTCGCAAGTTCCCCGACGCTGTGCAGAAGATTAGCTGGGGCGGCTTTACGCTAGAGCATGAAGGACAAAGCGCCCGTATCCGCATGGCCGATATTCAAGAAAGAGAACCCGCCGCCTTAGCAGCCGCTCTAGAAAATACCAAGACTCCCGCTGAGTTCATTGCCGTTTTGGCTACCTCCCCCGTTTGATTGGTAAGGAATTGGAAGGAATAGAAAATGATGGAAGAGTTTCGTGCAGATGATCGCTTAACCCGTCCCGTGACCCCGGTGGACCCGATCCGCCGCAACGGTGATGGCGATGGCCCCAAGGCTCCTGATGTCAAGCGCCCCGACTCGCGTGGCATCCTCGACCGGATGAAACGGGTGGATCCCAATGCCGCCAAGCGCTACCGACAACGAAGCGGAGAGTAACCGCTCTCCGCCGCCAACTCCTCCTCTCGCGCCACCGACTAGGCCACTGCGTGACGTGGATCATGAAGTGCTGCCTAAGGTAATGGAGCGCATGCGCCGCGTGAAGCCTGATATGGCTCGCCACTACAAACAGCGCCCCGGACAATAAACAAAACATGACTGACCTACTCCAACCCCATAGCGGTAACTTTGCCGCGCTGACCGGATTTCAGCTCAATGGCCTCGCTGAGGGGCCGATTCATGGTACCACCGTGATCGCGGTGAAGTACAAAGACGGTGTCTTGACCGTCGGGGATCGGCGTGCCACAGGTGGCATGGCGATCATGTACGACAAGGCCGAGAAAGTTCTCTCGCTCGATGACTACACCCTGATCTCGATCTCCGGGAGCTTCTCCAAAGCCATCGAGCTGGTGCGCTACTTGCGCATGGCCTTCAAGTACTACGAGCGCTCCCAGCTCCAGCCCATGAGCCTAGATGGCAAGCTCAACGAGCTTGGCAAGCTCATCGCGGGCAACATGATGGCGGCGATGCAGGGCATTGGCCTGGTCATCCCGATCCTCACGACATTTGACACCAAGAAAAACGAAGGTCGCGTCTTCTTCTACGACGGTGGCGGGGCACGCTTTGAGACGGCGGAGTACGCGGCAGCAGGCTCGGGTTCGACCCAGATTCGGGGAGCATTTGAGTATATCGGGCGAACCAAGGGCCCGTTTCGCGAGATGGACCGCGACACGGCGCTTCGTGAGGTGCTGACCCTCTTAGAGATTGCGGCGGACTTAGACGCGGCGACAGGCGGGGCCGCTAAGTACCTGCCACTCGCCAAGACCATCACCGCCGACGGCATTGCCGATGTTGAAGAAGATGTCCTGCGCTCTATCGTCAAGACCACGCTCGCTGCCGAACCCGCGATGGTTCAGGGATAAGCTATGTCCTATAATTTCTACGATTTTAACAACGCGCTCCAGCAGCGCAACGAGTATGTCGAGGATCGTCTGCGTGACGGCTCGCCCGTCGTGGGCCTTAGCTACGACGGTGGCATGTTGCTTCTTAGCCTCAAGCACTCCCAGCGCAAGGTCTACGAGATCTACGACAAGCTGATGCTCGGGGCGATGGGCAAGCAAAGTGATATCGAGAGCATCCGCTTGGCTGCCATTGATGCCGCGCATCGCGAGGGCTTCCAGCGCTCCGAGGACGATGTGAGCGTGCAGCGCCTCGTCGGGTTTGGCCTCTCACCTGCCGTCAAGCGTGTCTACAACGACAACAACACCATCCCGCTGACCTTTCGGGGGCTCTTTGCGGAGCTGAATGCCACGCCCGCGGACGATCTCTACTTCACCCTGGGCTACGACGGGGAGTTTCGCAATACCAAGCGCTACGCCGTGGTCGCCGGAACCACCTACGCATCGGAGCAGGCCGAGGAGTCGCTGAAGGATGCCCATCTAGGCAACCTCGAAGATACCGTAAAAGCCGCGCTGCGGGCCTGGGGGATCGCCCGCACCCAGCTTGCGCCCTTGCCTGAGAAGCTTGACGACGATGGGGAAGAGATTACGCCCCCTCCGACACCAGAGGAGATTCTCAAGACGGCCTTTGAGGATGGGATGAGTGTCGAGGCCGCGATCCTGGACCGGCACACCAAGCGCGAGAGCCGCTTCCGCCTCCTACGTGCCGATGAAATCCCCGCACTCTAACACAGCCCCCCTAACCCCCGCCGAGCGGGGGGACAATAAGGAATTTCCTCTTTCCTCCCCCGTTCGGGTACCCCGCGTAGCGAGGGTGGTGGGGCTGGGGGGGCAGACCCGCTGGCTCGTGGTGAGGAATCCTCGCCGCGAGCCCTTCTATGGAATCGGAGTGCTCCATGCCGACTACCGGACGCGCCAGATTGCTTCCGTGATTGTCTCCGATCCCGAGGGCAAGACCGTGCCCTCGCGCATCATCAACGAAATCCTTGGAGATCTTGAGGCAGATGGCAAGCGGCGCTGGGCCTTTGATCTAGAGTTCTTCTGCGACTGTGGTTCTTCAGCGACGGTTGCTTACACCGCACGCTTTGGAGACGATCCTGCATCGTGTGTCTCCGAGCAGGTGTGGCAAGAGCGCCTTAAAGAGGGAATGTTGCCTGCGGTTGAGTCTGAAACGTCGCGGGATGAAGTATAATCTAGCTTCATGGCAGACATTACCAACGTCAACCTCGTCTTCCTCCGAAAAGCCCGTGGCCTGGCTCCGCTCTCCCGCTATGCAATGCAAGATGATGGGACGATCCTGGTCTCGGTTCCTGATGAGCTGGAGGTTCGGACGTTTCATCTGGTGCGCTTCTCTGAGCAGGGGCGCAGTCGGATTACCCAGACCTACAATGTGGAGACGCTGCGGAAAACCGAGGTCGTGCCCGATGGCTCGGCCTTCGTGGGGAGCACCGACGATGACCTCTATCTGTTTCTGAAAGAGCGCAAGACACGCTTTCTGCCCGACCGCCGCGCTTCCTACACAGATCTATCGCTGGGGGTGGAGAGTGGGCGCTTTGGGGTGGCCTTCTCCGATCTGCTGGGCGCGGGGCACTCGGTGGCGATGGGGGAGCTGGGCGGGCGGCTGCTCTGGACCAAAGACATTGCCTTTCCCATCAACCGCGTCTGTCTAGATCGCACGGCCAAGTTCTTAGCCATCGCAGGCGAGAGTGGTGATTTAATCCTGGTGGACCACACCCGAAAGACTCTCTGGAACCACCGGCAGGAAGTGCCGCTCCTGGCAATTGCGACGGCGGGGCCGCAGCGCACTGCCTTTGCGACGGGTGGTCCCACGGTCGAGGCTGGGGGAATTGGACTCGTGGGCGGCGATGGGACGCTTCTCTGGTTCACTGAGCTGGTGGGGACACCTGTGGAGCTCGCCGTGGACGCGACGGGACACACGCTGGCGGTGCTCTTGGCGCTGGATCACTCAAGTGGACGGCTGGTCTTTCTCTCGGAAGATGGCCTTCCCCTCTGGGATATTGACTTTGAGGACTCACGTCCGACCGGGATCTCGGTCTCGCCATCGGGGCGCTTTGTCGCCGTGAGCCTGCGCGATGGGACACTCGTGACCTACGAGCTGACCTTTGGGGAGCGCATGGCCTCGCTCTCGGAAGAGGCAAGCCTCGCGGAAGCGCGTCAGTTCCAAGACCGAGGAAACGTGAGTGCCGCTGCGGAAGTCCTGCGGGCAAGGCTAGAGTCGGTTCCTTCGGACACACGTGCGTGTGAGCTGCTTATCAAGGTTCTGGAAGAGCTACGCCAGCGTGCCCTCAGTGCCGCCCAGACCGCAGAAGCCGTCGCTGACTTTTCGGGAGCGGATGGGCACCTAATCGCCGCGCAGCAGGATCTGACACATGATCCCCTTTTGGCTGAGGCGCGCACCGCACTTCGACTGCGCTGGTATCAGACGAAACTTTTGGAAGCCAATACCGCTCTAACCAGCGGGAACACTGAAGCTGCCGAGGCTGCCTTTCTGGAAGCGATCCAGGCGGATCCTCTGGCAACCGAGGCGCGAACGCAGCTCGCTGAAGCCCGCTATGCGGGAGCCGAAGAGGCCCTCCAGCGGGGGCAGATGCTGCTACGACAAGGCGATGCCACGGGTGCTCTGCTGGCCTTCACCGAGGCACGGCAGAAGGGCGCGGCGGGGCCAGAGCTGAGCGAGAAGGTTCGGCAAGCACGCGTTGTCGAGGCGATGGCTCTGGGCAATGCGCTCTACCAGGATCAGCAGTACGCGGCGGCACTGTTCCAGTACAAGAAAGCCCTGCGCCTGGACCCCGAAAATGGGGAGGCGCTCCAAAAGCTCAGATATGCTCAAAACTTCCTTCAGGACACACAGCTCTCGGATCGGTTTAGCCGTCTGGAGTAGCCTGCTACTCATGGCACCGGTGCTCGCCCAGACCGGTAATGAGGGGCGGCAGGTCGCACCGCTCACCAATGAAAACGGTGTCTCCTACGAGCGCAAGTGCCTCAAGCGGACGGTCTCGCTGGAGAGCCTGCAAGGCTGGGACTTGCTCTACTCTCTGGGCGAGAGCCGGGTCTTTTTCGACTGGGACGAGCGGTTTCTCTATCTGGCGGTCGCGGCACCCGTCGGTCAGGAAGTGCGCTTTGATCTGGATGCCAGCGGCGATGGCTGGTTCAAGGGCGCGGAGAACTTCAGTGTCCGCGTGATTCCTACGGCGCAGGGGATGCAGCCTTTTGTGCGCCGCTTCGACACGCTTCAGAACAAGGAGCACCCGGTCTGGGCGGAGCTAGAGTTCCCCGCCGGGGCTCTCGAAGGGCGTGTGCTCAAGACAGAGCAAGAGAGCGTGACTCTGGTTGCGCTTCCGATTGCCTTGCTTGGTACAGGTCGCAAGCCGGGGGTAGAGTTTGGCTTGCGTGTGCTCGTGGGCAATGCCGCCCTGGCGGAGCCTTCTCCCGATCAGCCGCTCTTGCGTCTCCAGCTCGCGGAGGAGAGCGAGGCCATTGCCGGGCCGCTGTCGGTGCGCCTGAACCTCCGCAACCGGGAGTATGTGGCGGGAGGGCTGGTGCGTGGCTCGCTGGAGCTGGCCAACTCGGGAGCGAAGCCGCTCTTTCTTAAGCAGATCTTCTTTCCCGACGGCACCGTGATCAGCAACCCCAAAGACCCTATTCTGATCCTCAATCCCGGTGAGCGTGTCAAACGAGACTTTCGCATGGTGGTTCCCGAAGGCCCGGAACCTGCGAGCCTGGTACTGCGGGGCGGTGCGGAGCGCGAAGAGGGGGCAGGTACGGTCGCGGCTTTGCTCAGTATTGACCGCCTAGAGCCGTTTTCCTTCGTCCTCGATCCTGATGCCAAGCCCGTGCTCGCCGCTGCCCCGCAAGGCCCTGCCCGCCAGCGCTTGGTGGTCGCGACCATCACTGGGCGGCGCGAGGGCAAGATGATGGGGCTGGTGCAGCTCACGCTCCCGACGGGCTGGAGCATGGAGGGCGATGCAAAGCGCGCGTTTTCCCTCTCATATCCCAACGAGCGGCGCAGTGTCAGCTTTAAAGTTGTCGTCCCCGCCGGCGTCCCAGCGGGCAGCTACCCGGTGGAGTCGCTCTGTGAGATCGGCGGCAAGACCTTCCGTGCCAAAGTAAGCCTGACAGTTCAGTGAGAGCACTTCATAACCCCAAAGCTGGAGTTCGAAACTCGGGGGCTGGGGTGCTGAACCCCGTGTCCGTGACACTTTGAGCCTCAAACTTGCACTTGGGAACCCGAAGCTTGCGCTCTTTACGAGGGCTGTAACATGAAAAACCTCAGCTCTGGTGCTCCGAACCTCTATTAGTCAGAGTTCGAAGCACCAGACTTGTGGTTCTGAAGTGCAAGTTTACGGTTTAGGACTTGGCTTGCTGACTTTGGCAAAACGTCGTCCGAGTTCATCGAGCAGCTCGTCGAGCCCTTCACCGCGTCCGTT
>NZ_CBAYMC010000214.1:0-7472 GCF_964826245.1 Armatimonas sp.
GAAACAGCTCCCCCGCACTGCGTCCCTCGGCCTGGGAAGTCACCGATTGCCGCAGAGACTCGGCCCTCATAGAGCGCTTCCCTGATGCCAATACTTGTCCCATGGGTGCGGCAGGCGGCATCTCGAATGAGGACATCACGGCCTCATGGATCTGAGGAGTGGCGGCGGGGATGATATCGGGGCCGACGGTAGGACGCGGGAGATAGAGCGGCTGGTAGAGGTCTTGGATGAAGCTCACGGGACGCCCCGACACCAGAGTTAGTTGCACCCCCTCCCAGTCTTCGTCCGTTGTGTTCTCGACCAGCGCCCAACCCTGGAGATACGGCTTCTGTCCTTCGCCCTCCCCCAGCACCAATCTATAGCTGATCTTCCAGAGCGGCGCTTCCGTGATATAGCCGACTTGCACGGTGCGTTTTTTCTTGCCCGCAAAACGTAGCTGCACCGTTCTTCGCGCATCGTCCGCGCCACTGGCCAGCACCGTAAGCGCCTCCCGTAGCTCCGTGTCGCGGCGCTCGTCGAGGAGCTTGATGAGCCGCACTTTATCCAGAGAGACGGAAACTAACCCCTCCGCGGTGATCAGGGTCAGCACCTCGACTTTTATCACAGAGCCTATGCCCTCGCCCCGTGCCTGCTTTTCTTCCTCAACCGCAACGATCTGTCCCTCGAAGCTCTCTTTATTGAGCATCTCGATCTTCAGTGAGGCCCCCCGGAGCTGGCGCAAAAGCTCGCCACGGGTGGCAAATGTGGAGACATTGACCGCGAAGCTCTGGAGGGTGCGCTCAACGGGGTCTTGCGATGGGTAGACGGCGGGAAGTGCTCCCCCCTCGGCATCAAGTAAGACCAGCGACTTTAAGATATCGTTGATCTGGTTGGTGCGAAATGTCAGGGGCACCGTGGCCTCACCTGCCTCAATCGCTCCCTCACGCTGGGTATAGGCCACCCCGGAGGAAAAAAGAGTCACGGCACAAACGGGAAGTTTAGAGCTATTCACGCCCTATTGTACAACCAAAAAAAAGCCCCCACGGCTCAGTGAGCCATGAGGGCTTCTTACGAGAGAAGACTACTTGCCAAAGACCATGGCAAAGTACTTGTCTTGATCTTTCTTGATCGGGGCTTCACAGCCGCCACAGCAGTACTTCACCGACTTGCCCTTGTACTTAGGGTTCTTGCCCGTGTAGGCCACTGACTTAGACTTGGCATCCACTTTGTTGCTAGGCATCATTGGGCAGACAGTCTGCTCTTTAGGAGCCGTAGGCTTGGGCTTTACCTGAGCAAACGCCGCACCTGCCACCGAAACAGCCACGAGGGCGATCAGCAAACGATTCATAGTTCTATCCTCCAAACAGATCGAGATGGTTCGATTCTACCTAAACTACGCTTGAGATGCTAGGGTTAGTTCCCTTAAACACGATTATTTTAGCTCGCTCGCGCGGCTGGTGTCTTCCCACGGGAAGCTGGGGTTGCCAAAGTGACCATTCTTGGCGGTAGCCTGGTAGATCGGGCGGCGCAAGTTCAGCGTCTCGATAATGCCCTTAGGGGTCAGATCGAACTTGCTCTTGAGGCGCGCCGAGATCTCGGTGTCGGGGAGCTTGCCGGTGCCAAACGTGTCCACGCGCACGGAGACAGGTTGCGCCACTCCGATGGCGTAGGCGAGCTGGATCTCACACTTGCTGGCAAGTCCTGCGGCCACGACGAGCTTGGCAAGATAGCGCGCGACATAGGCGGCAGAGCGGTCTACTTTTGTTGGATCCTTGCCGGAGAACGCACCACCACCATGACGAGCATAGCCTCCGTAGGTATCCACGATAATCTTGCGCCCGGTCAGCCCAGAGTCGCCATGAGGCCCACCAATCAGGAAGTTGCCGGTCGGGTTGACAAAGCAGCGGATCGCACTCTCGGCCACCGTAGCATCGAGGTTATCGGGGGTGAGGGCAATGAGCTCACCGGTGATGAGGCTGGGACACTCTTTCTCCAGTACAGGCCGAATCAGCAGGTCGATGATCTCTTGGCGGGCCTCGTCGGTGAAGTAAGGCTTGCCATGCTTCTCGCCCATGACGCTCTCATCGTGCTGGGTGGAGAGAACAATGGCATCGAGTCCGACGGGCTTGCCCGTGCTATCGTACTTGACCGTGACTTGGCTCTTGGCATCGGGGCGAAGCCAGGCAAGCTGCTTGGAGTTGCGCAGGTTCACATGGGTTGCGACAAGCTGGTGAGCGACTTGGATCGGCAAGGGCATCAGCGCTGCGGTATCGTCGCAAGCGTAGCCGAACATCAGGCCCTGATCGCCCGCACCACCAGAGTCAACCCCCATCGCAATATCAGGAGACTGTGCATGAATGAAGTTAAAGACACGAACTTCGTGGGCTGAGAAGAGCATTGCAGGATCGTTGTAGCCGATCTCCGCGATCACATTGCTCGCGATCTCATCCACTTTTCGGGCAGTTAGTGCGCCCTCTTTGGTGGTGATCTCACCTGCCACGACAACGGTATCCGTCGTGACAAGGGTCTCACAGGCCACACGGCTCGTGGGGAGGGCATCTAAGCAGAAATCAAGAATCGCATCGCTGATCTGATCCGCCACTTTATCCGGGTGACCGACCGAGACAGACTCCGACGTAAACAGGGAAATGTCAGACATTTTTTTCTCTCTTTATATAATTTTCATGCCTTGTCTACAAACGCAAGACGAAAACAAAGAGAGTGTCTCTTGTCTTCGCAGGAAGCGCCTGCTCGGAATTCGCACCAGGCTACGCAGATTCGCGCCGGTTGCGGTGGCTTCGTCGGGCCGGTCCCTCCACCACTCTTGACAAGACAGATGTCAGTGTTCACTCTACCATGCACAAATTTAGCCGTCAATATTCTTGACAGAGACTCCACTCTGCGATATGATTCTCCTTGCGTTTCGGGTTGTTAGCTCAGTTGGTAGAGCAGCTGACTCTTAATCAGCGGGTCATGGGTTCGAGTCCCGTACAACCCATCCGAAACTACCGCTGTTAGTGCTCTACGCTGACAGCGGTTTTTGTCATTTTTAACCCTACACATCTTTAGCCATACACATCCGGAAACTTACGGGTCATCCAGCGCCCACTGCTCTCCACTTCGAAACCAAACTGCTCATAGAGCCCATGAGCATCTTTGGTCACTAAGCCCCAGCGCCGACAACCTAGCGGAAGCAGATACGCCTCAATATCGGCCATGAGCTGTTTGCCTAGCCCACGTCCTTGAAACTCGGGGACGATAAAGACGTCGCAGAGGTAGGCAAATGTCGCGTGATCGGTGATCAGGCGTGCAAAACCAACCTGCTGATTCGTCGCGTCCTCGTAGACTCCAAAGCAGACCGAGTTCGCAATCGCGCGGTGCTGAGTCTCTTCAGAAATACCCTGTGCCCAGTAAGAATCTCGTGAGAGATAGGCATAAAGAGTGGGAAAATTCAAGCGGGCCTTGTCAGTGCTGATGGTAAACATAATGCATTGTATGGTACACTTTCGCACAGTGATATGCTTCACACTAGCTCTGGCATCGGCTATCTTGGCTGCGGCGGCTCCGGCGGCTGTGGCCGTTGCGTGATGTCGGGGATTGTTTGAAGCGCTGCACGAGAGACTTCTATAAACTAAGACCAACCGGCTCACCTCTGTGAGTCGGTTTTTTTTCTTTTGAGGGACCTATGGATCTTGAAATTTTGCGGATACTAGAGCGTGATGCCCGCCTGAGTGCGGCACAGCTCGCGGCGATGACGGGCAAGAGTGAGGCGGAGGTGGCTGCCGCCGTTGCTGCCGCTGAGCAGACAGGCGTGATCCGCTCGTACCGCACCCGGATTGACTGGGAGAAAGCTGGGGCGGGCCGGGTCTATGCCTTCATCGATGTCGCAGCGCAGCCGGAGCGTGGCACGGGCTACGATAGAATCGCGGAGCGCATCTACCGCTACCCCGAAGTGCATAGTGTCTATCTCGTCTCTGGCTCGCAGGATCTAAGAGTGGTGGTCGCGGGCAAGACGATGCAGGAAGTGGCAAACTTCGTGGCAGAGAAGCTGGCGACCATTGACGGTGTCCGAGGTACGGCGACCCACTTTCTGCTGAAGAAGTACAAGGACGATGGCGATATCTTTGGGGAGACGCCCACGGACGAAAGACTGGCGGTGACCCCATGAAATCTCTCTCGCATATCGTGGAAAATACTCCGGCATCGGGGATTCGGCGCTTTTTTGACCTCGTCGCGGAGCTCGATGACGTGATCTCTTTGGGCGTGGGCGAGCCGGACTATGTCACGCCTTGGCGCATCCGTGAGGCCGCGATCTACTCGCTGGAGAAGGGCCGCACGACCTACACGAGCAATTATGGACTTCTGGAACTCCGAGAAGCCATTGTCGCCAAGCATATCGAGCGCTACGGCACGGGCTGGAACCCGCGCACCGAAGTGCTGGTGACCGTGGGAGTCTCCGAGGCGCTGGACACGGCGTTTCGCGCGATCCTCAACCCCGGTGACGAAGTGCTGATCCCCGAGCCGTGCTACGTGAGCTACGCCCCCTGCGTCGCCTTTGCCGGCGGCGTCCCCGTGCCGGTTCCCACCCGCGCTCGTGCGGACTTTGCGACCCACCCCGAGGCGATTTCGGAGCGGATCACGGAGAAGACCAAGGCGATCCTGCTCTCCTATCCGACCAACCCAACCGGCGCGGTGATGAGCCGTGAGGGGCTCCAAAAAGTGGTGGATATGGCGGTCGAGCACGATCTCTATATCCTCAGCGATGAGATCTATGACCGGCTCTGCTACGACACGGCGCATGTCTCCGTTCCCGCTCTCGATGGCGCAAAAGACCGGACGATTCTCCTTAACGGCTTCTCCAAAGCCTACGCCATGACCGGCTGGCGGATCGGCTACGCCTGCGCGCCCGCTCCGATCATCGAGATGATGATGAAGATCCACCAGTACACCATGCTCTGCGCCCCGATCACCGCGCAGCTCGCGGCGCTGGAGGCCCTGAAAAACGCGGAGCAAGACGCCGCCGAGATGGTCGCCGACTACGATAGGCGCCGCCGCTTGTTTGTGAAAGGCCTCAATGAGCTGGGGCTGGAGTGCCGCATGCCCGGCGGGGCGTTCTATGCCTTCCCGAGCATCGAAAAAACCGGCCTGACCTCCGAGGAGTTCGCCGAGCGCCTCTTAAAAGAAGAGCGCGTCTTGGTCGTCCCCGGCGATGTCTTCGGCGACGGCGGCATCGGCCATGTGAGATGCTGCTACGCCACGGCGACCAACAAGCTCACCGAGGCGCTGGAGCGCATGGGCCGGTTCCTGAGCAAGCTGTAGCTCTCCTCCGGTATTCCCTCCTCCGGTTTTCCCTCCTCCGGTTTTCCCTCCTCCCCCTGCCCCCTCCTCCCAACCCTGCGGAGGTAGGGAGAAAGGCGGGGAGAGGGAACTGATCGCGGAGCAGAAACAGTACAGGTGACATGCGCCGCCTTGTTGCTGGTCTGCCATTTCTGCTGGCGCTTCTCAAGATTTCCTGGATTCGTTTGCGCTTCAAGTGGGCTGGTCTCACGTTGCTTCTTATCGCGACGGGTATCTTCATGCTGAACTTCCACAAGGGCACTCTTAACATTGTTTATCCTGGTGGCTGGCTGCTTGCCTTGGTTCTCTCGGTGCTGTGGGTTCGTAGTCAGCGTGCATATTTAGATTAGGCGGATTGGTGACAACTCCCCCTCCCAATCCCGTTATCGGGAGGAGGGGGCCGGGGGGAGGAGGGCTTTCAAAAATGTCCCCGTGTACGACTCGGGGCAGGCGGCGATGGTCTCTGGCGTTCCTTCGACAACCAGCGTTCCGCCGTTCTTGCCGCCGTCGGGGCCGAGGTCGAGAACCCAGTCGGCGCACTTGATGATGTCTAAGTGGTGCTCGATGACCAGGACGGTGTTTCCGGCATCCACTAAGCGATTGAGGCAGTCCAAAAGCCGCTGGATGTCGGCGAGGTGCAGGCCGGTGGTGGGCTCGTCTAAAATATAGAGATTCTTGGCACCGCGCTTGATCTTGGCTAGCTCGGTCGCGAGCTTGACACGCTGCGCCTCACCGCCGGAGAGGATGGGCGCGGGGTGGCCCAGCGTGAGGTAGCCGAGGCCCAGATCGGCGAGGACACGTAGCTTGTGGGCGATCTTCTTATGCTCTATGAAGAACGCCGCACCATCTTCGATACTCATGCCTAGCACATCGGCGATGGACTTGCCGTTGTACAAAATTTCCAGCGTCGCCGGGTTGTAGCGGCTGCCCTTGCAGGCGTGGCAGGACGCCTCCACATCCGGCATGAAGTTCAGCTTGGTGGTAATTGTCCCCTCGCCGCCGCACTCCTCACAGCGCCCGCCTTTCACATTGAAGCTAAAGCACGATGCGCTGTAGCCGCGCTCGACGGAGAGCGGAACCGACGCGAAGAGCTGCCGGATGTCGTCGTAGAAGCCCACGTAGGTCGCGGGATTGGAGCGTGGCGAGCGGCCAATGGGCGACTGGTCGATCTCGATCACATCCCCGATTTTCTCGATGCCTGTCAGGGAGTCGTGCGCCCCGGCTAAAACCCGCGAGTCGTACTTTTTGTTGTAGAGCTGCTTGTGGAGGATATCGTTGACCAGCGTCGACTTCCCCGAGCCCGATGCCCCCGTGACCGCGATAAACACCCCCAGCGGGAAGCGCACGGTCAGGTTCTTGAGGTTGTTCTCCCGCGCGCCAGTCAGCACCAGCGCCTCGTCGCTGATCGCGCGGCGTGTTTTTGGAAGCGCAATCTCGCGCCGCCCCGAGAGAAACGCCCCGGTGAGCGAGTGGGGACTCGCGCAGAGCTCGGCGACCGTGCCACTTGCCACCACTTCGCCGCCGTGAATTCCTGGCCCTGGCCCGATCTCTAGAATATGGTCGGCGGCGCGGACCGTGTCGGTGTCGTGCTCGACCACGATCACGGTGTTGCCGATATCGCGAAGCCGCTGCAGGGTCGCGATCAGCTTCTCGTTGTCTTTCGGGTGCAGGCCAATGCTCGGCTCATCCAGCACATAGAGCATCCCCATCAGCCCACTGGCGATCTGCGCGGAGAGCCGAATCCGTTGCGACTCCCCGCCGGAGAGTGTGCCCGAGCGCCGCGAGAGAGACAAATAATCCAGCCCGATATCGCAGAGAAGTTCGAGCTGCGAGAGGATCGCCTGGAGGATCTGCTGCGCCGCCTCCGGGCTACGTGTGGGTGGGGGCAACGTGCGCAAAAACGCGGCGGCATCGGCGAGGGTCAGGTTGCTCAGGGCGTGGATATCCGTCCCACCAAGCCAAATCCGGGTTCGCGAGCGGCGCAGGCGAACGCCCTGACAGTCCGGGCAGGTCGTCTCGACCATGACTTTTCGTAGCCAGTCCTCGACATTGGAGTTAGACTCCTGCTTCTGACGGTACCCACGATACCAGCGATCTATCTGGGTGGCGACCCCTGCAAACTTCTGCTTCTTGCCGATGCTACGGTCATCGCGCCC
>NZ_CBAYMC010000215.1:0-7392 GCF_964826245.1 Armatimonas sp.
TGCCGCTTGTCATGAGCCTCGCGGAAGGGGCACGTCGCGACGGCACGATTGCCGCACTGCTCTCGCCACAGCTCTGGACGGAAGATGGGCTGGCGACCGAGTCCGGCGATACGGTTTTCTGGGATCGGGCGACCCTCTATGCCCTGCGCGGGCTCTTTGTGGCCGGGGCCACGGAAACGGCGCTGGAGAAACTCACCGCCTACACCCACCGCCGCCTGTTAGGGGAGCACGTCCCCTACGCCGTCGAAGCGCACCCTGAGGGCAGTCAGGCGCATCTCTCTGCCGAGAGCGCCCTCTACTGCCGCATTCTCACCGAAGGGCTCTTTGGCATTGTCCCGCGCGGCCTAGAGCGCTTCGATGTCACACCCCGCCTCCCCGACGCCTGGAGTGAGATGTCGCTGACACTAGAGGGCTTTGGCGGACACTGGGAGATTCAGGTTCGCCGTGTTGCAGGGGAAGTGAAGACTGATGTGCGGCGTATCTGATTTTTTACCAGTGATCTTGAGTTCAGGCCATTGCTATTGGCTTCACGAAAGCTTAAAATAGACCAGCACGGAGGGACGAATTTTGGGACGACGCAGTTTTCTGGGAGTGGGCGGGATGGCGCTGGGGCAGGCGAAGCCGGGCGCACGGGCTAAGCAAGTTCTCGTGATCTTCGAACAAGGTGGTGTCTCGCACATAGACACCTGGGACCCCAAGCCCGATGCGCCCACGGAGCACCGGAGCCCGTTTAAGACCATCAAGACCAAGGCCGATGGTGTCTATGTCACCGAGCTACTGGCACAGACCGCCCAGCACATGGACAAGCTCGCCATTGTCCGTTGCATGACTCAGCCCACGCCTGGTATTGGAAACTCGCACCCCAAGGGTTCGCAGTATGTCTACTCGGGCGAGGCACCCGGCGGCCCGGTGGAGATGCCTGATATCGGCTCGATTGTCGCCCAGCGCCTCGGCACGAAAGCGCCGTATCTGCCCGCTCATATTCTTCTTCCCGGCACCGATGAGCAGGCCGATAGCTCGCGCATTGGCTTCATGCCCCCCGGGTTTACTGCCTTCAAGACCGGAGGAAGCCCCGCCGATCCCAAGTGGCAGGTGCCCAACCTCGGGCTGCTTGCCGGGATTGATGAGCGGCGCTTTAAAGATCGGCAAAATCTGCTCTCCGCGCTGGACGTGGGCTATGTGCACGGCAGTGCACCCAAGGATGTCGAGGCGATGCAGTCGCTGATGCACCAGGCCACGGACATGCTCACCAACCCGCTCACCCGAAAGGCCTTCGATCTGGGCACCGAGTCCGATAAAATCCGGGAGCGCTACGGAAGCGGCCACCGAGGCCAGTGCTACCTGCTGGGCCGCAAGCTGATTGAGTCGGGCGTGCGCTACGTCACCGTGGATGTCCGCGAGCCGATGAACTCCTATGTCAATGGTAAGCAAGTGCGCTACGACGGTGGCAGTAACATGAACTGGGACCACCACGATGGGATCTACTCCAAGACCCACACCAACAACATTCCCGGCGGCGGCGCGGGGGCAGGGCGCTGGGGAATCCAGACCTGGCCCATGATGGGCTCGACCGACCAGGCATTCTCCGCGCTCATCGAGGACATGGCCCAGCGCGGTTTATTGCAAGACACCCTCGTCTGCTTTGTCACCGAGTTTGGCCGCACGCCGCGCATCAACGAGCGCCAGGGCCGCGACCACTGGACCCATGCCTTTAGCTTCGCCTTCGCCGGAGCGGGTGTCCCCGGCGGCACGGTGATCGGCTCGACCGACCGTGATGGTGGCTTTATCACCAGCCCGATGGCCTACACACTGGAGGACTACGGCGCGACGATCTTCGAGAAGCTGGGCATTGACCGCCATAAGCCCATCTACACCCCACAAGGTCGCCCCGTGCCAATCGCAGGCAAGGGCAAGCCCATCCCGGAGCTGTTTTGAACCCACCCGGCTGCTCGCACGGCTCACATACCCTCCCTCTTCGAAGGAGGGTTAAGTAGAAAAATGAGAATGGAACTGCTACACAAAATCAATACCCGACCATCCCCAACCCTCCCTGGAACAGGGAGGGTGGCTCGCCGTGAGGAACGAACGAAGAGCCGGGTGGGTTCTGGCTGGCTGGTCTTGGGAATTCTCCTCGCCCTCGCCACCACATCAGCCCACGCACAAGAGCGTATCGTGGTCACACCGCCATCGGTGGCGCTGACCAGTGCACGGGATGCGCGGCAGGTGGTGGTGACGGGCTTCTTTGGTGGGCAGCCGCGCGACCTGACCGAGAAGGCGGTCTTTACCAGCGGCAACCCGAAGATCGCCACGCTGGTCGGGAGCCGGGTCGCTGTCGCAGGGGACGGTAAGACAAGTGTCACGGTCAAAGTCGCGGGAAAGGTCTTTACGGTTCCTGTGAGTGTGAGCGGTGCGAAGAAAGCCGACCCCGTGCGCTTCGCCTTTGAGACCGTCCCCGTTCTGACCAAGCAAGGTTGCGCAAGCGGTTCGTGCCACGGCTCGCCGCACGGTAAGGGGGGCTTTTCGCTCTCGCTCTTCGGCTATGAGCCCAAGATCGACCGGATCGCACTGACCCGCGATGGGTTTAGTCGCCGCGTGAACACGCTAGAGCCTGCCGAGAGCCTGATCCTCAAGAAGCCGACTCTCGCGATTCCCCATGTCGGAGGCAAGCGTCTCAGAGTTGGCGATGCGCGCTACGCCACTCTCAACCAGTGGATTTCTGAGGGCGCGGAAGTCGGTGTCCCCAGTGTGGGAGTTGCCAAGATTGAGGTGACTCCCAGCGGACGTCGTGTGCTCGAAGCGCCGTATAAAAACCAACAAATCAGCGTCATCGCCGAGCTGACCGATGGTACCAAGCGTGATGTGACGAATCTGGCAACCTATGAGTCGTCGCACCCTAGTGTCGCGAGTGTGGATGCCGATGGCAAGATCACGGGCAAGAGCCGGGGCTTTGCCGCGATCTCGGTGCGCTACTTAGACAAGGTGCAGGCCCTCGATCTTACCGTGGTCGAGCCACGACCGGGCTTTGTCTGGAAGCCACAGCCGGAGAAAAATCTGATCGATGGGCTGGTGAACTCCCGCCTCAAGCAGCTCCAGTGCCTCCCCGCCGCGACTTGCTCCGACACCGAGTTTCTCCGCCGCGTCTCGCTGGACCTGACCGGAATGCTCCCTGGGGCAGTGGCCAGTAAGGCATTTCTCGCCGATAAGTCGCCTGACAAGCGCGAGAAGCTTATCGACAGCCTGCTAGCCTCCGAGGAGTTTGCGCGGTTCTGGGCTCTGAAAAAAGCCGACCTCATGCGTGTCTCACCACGCCATCTCACTGCCGAGCAGGCGGGGCGGTTCTCCCGCTGGCTGGTCGAGGCAACCCGAGATAACCTGCCCTACGACAAGCTCGCCAATGCGATCTTGACCGCCACGGGAGGCACCGAGCAGTCGCCCACGGCTAGCTATTTTTTAGCGATCAAGACCCCTGAGGAGCGCACGGAGCTGACAGCGCAGGTCTTTCTGGGCTCGCGGATCGAGTGCGCCAAGTGCCACAACCACCCGTTTGAGAACTGGACCATGCGGGACTACTACAAGATCGCCGCCGTCTTTGCCCGCACCGAGGCGAAGAAAGGCCAGATCACGCTGGCGGCAATTGGCGAGGTGAAGCACCCCACCACCGGCGAGAACATGGAGCCCTGGTCCAAGCTCAGCACCCCGACCGAAGACCGGCGCACGGCCTTTGCCCGCTGGCTGACCACGCCCCAGAACCCCTTCTTTGCCCGTGTGGAGGCCAACCGAATCTGGGCCGAGCTGACCGGGCGTGGGATTGTCGAGCCTGTCGATGACTTCCGGGCCTCCAACCCGCCCAGCAACCCCGCGCTGCTGGACGGGCTCACTCAGGCGTTTGTGACATCCGGCTTTGACCGCAAGAAGCTCATCAGGTTAATCTGCCAGAGCCAGACCTACCAGCGTGTCTCCGTGGCCCCAAGCGCCGCCGATGAGGCTCTTTTTTCCCACGCCAAAGTGCGGCTTCTCACAGCGGAGCAGCTCCAGGACGCCATTGGAGTCACGGCGGGCACGCTCGCCCCTGCCGCAACTCTCCCGTCTCAGCTTGCCGCATTGGAGAGTAAGCTCACGCAGCGCAGTGCTGCTCTGGAGGCACAGTTCCCGAGCTGGCTTGCCACGCAGACCCAAGTCGCCAAGGCACTCCCTCTCTGGCAGAGTACCTGGCGCGACTCGGGGACGCCTCTTACGCAGATTTCGGAGGGGCAGGAGTTTCGCTTTGAGGCGACCGAACGCCAGACACGCACCCTCACTCGGATCGTGCACTCGGACCAAGAGCGCACCGTGACAGCCACTCTGCGGTTCAGCGACCAGGCGACCCTCAAGCTAAATGGTGTGGCATTGACGGGCAACCTCAGGCGCCCACTGCCTCTTGCGCTCCAGCCGGGGGAGAACACGATCGAGCTCCGCATGACCGGCGACAATCTCGCCTTCACATGGAAGCTAGACGACGATACCACTGGCCTCTCTAGCCCACTGATCGAGGCGCTACGCGCTGAGAAAACCGCGCCTGCCCATGATTTCTATCTCGCCAACGATCCCGAGCGCACCGAGCTCCTGGGGCAAAAGGCGACTCTGGAAGACCGGGTGGCCTACGCAACCCAGCGCCCGTGGCCGGAGCAGACCGCCTTCACCAAGACCTTTGGCCAGCCTGCACGGGAGACGGCCTGTACCTGTGAGCGTCGCCAAACCCCGACCCTGCTTCAGGCACTAGAGCTGCTCAACGGACGAACGTCCTATGAGACGGTCGCTACCGGGGCCGCACGCTACGCCGCCCTCCCCGACACGCAGCTTCTCGACGAGCTCTATCTCACCGCCCTGAGCCGTCGCCCCACCGAGAAAGAGCGCACGGTCGCGATTGCCTTTCTAAAAAACGCCCCCGAGCGCACCGCCGCCGTCACTGACTTACTCTGGACCGTGGTCAATACCCAGGAGTTTCTCTTCCAAAAATGAAAAACCGCGCACTCTTGGCGCTTGCGCCACTCGCATTTCCCACTCTTGCCCATGCCCAGTCGGTGAGCTTCTCGAAAGAGATCGCTCCGATTATCCAGCGGCGCTGCGCGGGCTGTCATGGTGAGCGCACCAACTTGGGGGACTGGCGGGCACATACCTTTATGGCCCTGATGAAACCCGGCGCATCGGGAGCGGCGATGGTGGTTCCTGGCAAGCCCGAGGCATCCGAGCTCTACAAGCGTGTCGCCCACAAAGACCCAGACTTGCGTATGCCCAAGTCCGATGATGCCCTCAGTGCGCAGCAGCTTGCGCGCGTGAAGCGCTGGATCGTCGAGGGCGCGAAGTTCGACGGTTCAAGCAAGACGGTGCTCCTCAAGACGCTACTGGGGCCACGGGTGCACCCGGCGGCTCCCGCGAGCTACCGCACGCCCGTGCCCGTGCTGGCGCTGGCCTTTGTGCCGGGTGGAAAGCAAATCGCTGTGGGCGGCTACAACGAAGTCACGCTCTGGGACGCAGAAACGGGCAAGCTGGTGCGGCGAATCGGAGGCCTGCCCCAGCGCATCCAGAGCCTGCAAGTGAGCAAAGACGGCAAGTCGCTCCTCGTGGGTGGGGGGATTCCCGGCGAGTACGGCGAGGTCGCGCTGGTGGAGCTGGCGACCGGCAAGCGGCGCGTGCTCGACACCTTTGGCGACTTGGTTCTCACCGCACGCTTCAACACCGATGAGACGAAAGTAGCGGCGGGCGGCGCGGAGGCGAGCGTGCGCTGTTACGACATCAAAAACGGCGAGCGGCTCTGGAGCATGAGTGTCCATGCAGACTGGGTGACCTCCGTGGCCTTCAGCGCCGATGGGAAGTACGTCGCCTCCGCAAGCCGCGATCATACCGTGAAGGTCTACGAGGCCAACGGGACGCTTTACACAACCTACGGCGGCCACAATCGGCAGATTGGGCAGTACAAAGGCCAGGATCCTGTCTATGGTGTCTGCTTCACGGGCAACACAGCACTCTCTGTGGGCGGTGGCAAGTGGGTGCAGCAGTGGGAGCCTGAGAAAGCAAAGGCTGAGTCCGGCGATGCAGGCGACATGGAAGAGCGCTTCTTCAAGCAAGGTCATGCAAAGTTCCTCGCCCACGGCTGCGATAAAGATATCTACCAGCTCTGCCTCAAAGACGGCCAAGTCTTCACCCTCGCCAGCGATGGCATCGTCAAGCAGCTCGATCTTATCAGTCAGAAAGAGATCCGCAGCTTCGGCCAGAGCGGCGACTTCGCCTTCTCGCTGGATGCGGACACGGCCAGCAAGCGCATTGTCACAGGAAGCTTCGACGGTACCGTGCGGGTCTTTGACGTGGGAAACGGCCAACAAAAGCGCGCCTTCGCTGCCCGCCCCAACTAGTCCGCCGAGGGGCGATCACGAAGCTTTTTTGCGGGTATCCCTCCCCATATCTCATAGGGAGGGATATCTTTGGTAACCACTGCGCCCGCAGCTACAATCGCGCCTTCTCCAATAGTAACCCCTTTTAATACAACAACATTGGCTCCGAGCCATACATTATTTTCCAATCGAATAGGGCTTGTTGTGAGTGGTTGTGTATTCATTGTGGTTGAGATATCCATACCATGATTACCATCAATAAACTTACAACCCGAGGCTATAAGGCAATCATTGCCAATTTCTATTCTTTCACAGATGTTAAATTCTGTCCAACGTCCTACAAAAACATTATCTCCCAGAATTATTGAGGGGCCAGGTTGCCAGGGTCTTGAGAATTTTATATGCAAATCTGATTCCAGTATGCAATTGTTTCCTACTGTGAATTGATGAGGCCAATTGATAATTGTTCTTTCTGAAATGTACGTATTTTTCCCTATTTTAGATCCATTTATAATATGAAAAAAATTACGAAAAAAATTCTGAAGTGAAATAGATCTGATTCGAAAAAATATTCGTTGTAATGAGCTCATGATGATTATATTTGTCTGTGATTATAGGATTTTGGTGTGTTTTGTATTTTTTTATCCCAGTATTTAACATATGCTAGTACATAGTTCATCTCTCCAAGCATTGAATATAAGGCAATCCAGGTATCACGAGAGAGATAGTGCATCAGGCGAAAACGATCCCAGTGGCTACATAGAATATTTCTAATTAAAGGATTAACAGCCGAGCTTTGTTGTCCACCTTTATACCAGAGAAGGGCATCGCACTCACGCACCTCCCCATGCGTTTTCCAAGGCGGCGCGGACGAGCTGGATATCAGGTGCAAGCCGCTCTAAGCAGCGTGCTAATAACTCATTCCGATGGTATGTCGGAATGATTACTGAGAAAAACATGAATAATTATATCGTGTGAAAAACATGCTAATGCCCGTCACGCTTTTCGGGGAGGGTGATGGTCT
>NZ_CBAYMC010000216.1:0-7352 GCF_964826245.1 Armatimonas sp.
GTCACTGAGACGCTGGAGAACTGGGCAGAGACCTACGCCGCCAAGCACCTAGAGAAATTTATCGCCGCGCAGAGCCTGCCGCTAGCCGAACGGTGAGGAGGCAGAGGCGGGGGGAAGTGCGATACAATCTCTCCTATGTGGCAACGATTCACGGAGCGCGCACGCCGCGTGGTTTTCTTCGCACAGGAAGAAGCGGGACGTTTAGGCGAGAACTATGTTTCGACGGAGCACTTGTTGCTCGGTCTTGTCAAAGAGAATGACAGCGTTGCGGCGCGTATTCTGGATCGGATCGGGGTCTCTCTGGGCCGGATTCGCTCCGAGATCGAGCGGCAGGTTGCTCGCGGCGACGGGCGTATGGGGCCGGAGATGCAGCTGACGCCGCGTGCAAAACGCGTCATTGACCTAGCCTACGACGAGGCGCGGCAGCTGGGCAACAACTATATTGGCACGGAGCACTTGCTTCTTGGGCTGATTCGTGAGGGCGAAGGGCTGGCGGGGCGGGTTTTAGGCAAGCTAGGCGTGGACTTGGAGCGCACGCGCAGGGAAGTGCGCACGCTGCAAGACCAGGAGCCAGGTCAGCCGGTGGCGGCTGGGCGTGGCAATCCCAGCAAGGATCAGCGCTCTCGCACCCCCACCCTCGATGAGTTTGGACGCGATCTGACCGACTACGCTCGTAACGACAAGCTCGACCCCGTGGTTGGTCGTGCCGAGGAGATTGAGCGGGTTATTCAGATTCTCTCACGCCGTACCAAGAATAACCCCGTTTTAGTGGGCATGCCCGGCGTCGGAAAAACCGCGATTGCCGAGGGGCTGGCCACGCGTATCGTCACGCAAGACATCCCTGAGATGCTCAAAGACAAGCGCCTCATCTCACTGGATCTTGCGGGACTGGTCGCGGGAACCAAGTACCGCGGTGAGTTTGAGGAGCGCATGAAGCGCGTGATGGACGAAGTGCGTAAATCCAATGGAGAGATCATTCTCTTTATTGACGAGCTACACACGGTCGTAGGAGCCGGAGCTGCCGAGGGCGCAATTGATGCCAGTAATATCATGAAGCCTGCACTCTCGCGCGGCGAGCTCCAGTGTATCGGCGCAACAACACTCGATGAGTACCGCAAGTACATCGAGAAAGATGCTGCGCTTGCCCGCCGCTTCCAGATGGTAAAAGTGGACGAGCCCAGTGTGGAGGAGGCCATTGAGATCCTCAAGGGCCTGCGCCACCGCTACGAGGAGCACCATAAGGTCGAGATCAAGGACAGTGCGCTCGATGCTGCCTGCCGCCTCGCGGATCGCTACATCACCGACCGCCATCTTCCCGACAAGGCCATTGACCTGATTGACGAAGCGTCGTCTAAAGTTCGCCTGAAGGCCGCCACCGCACCGCAGCCTCTGCGCGAGGCCAAGGCGGAGCTGATTCAGATTGAAAAAGAGCTAGGCCGCCTCCCCGACGAGGGCGACTTTGACCGCGTGAACTTCTTAGAAGAGCAACAGGGCTATCTTGTGGAGCGCATCTCGGAGCTACAGGTGCGCTGGGACACAGAGCGAGCGGGCCTAGAGCTGATCGTGGACGAAGACGATATCGCGCAGATCGTCTTTGCCTGGACCGGAATCCCGGTGAACCGCCTAGTCGAGACCGAGACCCAGAAGCTCCTTCAGATGGAAGAGTCGCTGGGCAAGCGGGTTATCAGCCAGAAAGAGGCCATTATCGCGGTCAGCAAGGCGATCCGCCGTGCCCGCTCTGGCCTGAAAGACCCGAAGCGCCCGATAGGCTCGTTCTTGTTTTTAGGCCCCACCGGTGTCGGAAAGACCGAGCTGGCACGTGCACTCGCAGCATTTCTCTTCCAGAAAGAAGAGAATCTTATTCGGATTGACATGTCCGAGTACATGGAGCGCTTCGCCGTCTCTCGCCTGGTGGGAGCACCTCCCGGCTACGTCGGCTACGACGAGGGCGGGCAGCTCACCGAGGCCGTGCGGCGCAATCCCTACGCCGTGGTGCTGCTCGATGAAGTCGAGAAAGCCCACCCGGAAGTCTTTAACTTGCTCCTGCAAGTGATGGAAGATGGGCGCTTAACCGACTCCCAAGGCCGCGTGGTGGACTTTAAGAACACGGTGCTGATCATGACGAGTAATATCGGGGCGCACATCATCAACCGCGAGCCTCAGATCGGGCTTCGGGGCACCAACAAGCCCAAGGACGAGACTGAGCGCGACTACACGGGCATGAAGAACAAGGTGATGGAAGAGGTCAAGCGTGCCTTCCGCCCTGAGTTTGTCAACCGCATTGACGAGACCATTGTCTTCCACGCACTTACGGCGGCCAATATCCGCCAGATTGTGGATCTGATGCTGGGCAGCGTCCGCAAGCAGCTTGCGCAGCACGATCTGGTGCTCGAAGTGGCCGACCCAGTGATGGAGAAGCTCGCCGCCGATGGCTTCGACCCGACCTACGGCGCTCGCCCACTGCGTCGCTCGGTGCAGCGCATGATCGAGGATCCGCTAGCTGAGGAAGTTCTTCTAGGCCGCTTCAGCGAGGGCGATATCGTCCTGGCCGAGCTGGATGGCGAGGGTGACGACTCCGTGGTGATCTTCCGCAAGAAGAACATTGAGGACACGATGCGCGAGATCGGTGAGGAATCTACCCCCGCCGCCATCGCCGCCGCCCCTGGCACCCTGAACCCATCCCCTAGCACCCTGAATCCATCCTCTAGCCCCTTCCCTCAGAGCAAGGAAGAGGAGTAGGCGGTTTTTCTCACCCTCCCGGCCCTGAGGGAGGGTGGCTCGTAGCGAAGAATGAGCGAAGAGCCGGGTGGGTTCAGTAGAATGCCTTTTCTCGTAACAATCGTGCAGGCTGTGGAGAGCTTTCCTGCTCTTCTGAAGCGTATTGAGCAGCTTGCGGTAGCAGGCAAGCTCGATGCCGCCGCGAGCGAGGCACGCAAGGCCATTGCCCTCCAGCCCAGCGCTCCGGAAGGGCACTACTGGCTGGGGCGCATCGCCTTAAAGCAGGGCAAGACGGAAGAAGCGGGGGCGAGCTTGACCAAGGCGAGTGCACTCAAGCCCGCCCCCGCCCTGGCAAAGACCATCACCGAGCTACTTGCCAAGCTCCCCAAAGAGACAACCCCAAAGCCGGAGCCTGCAAAACCCGCGCTGCCGCCCTCGCCCCTGACAATCGCCGAGTACAAAGCGCAGCTTGTCGCCATTCCCGCCGGGAGCTTTCTGATGGGTAGCCCAGACACCGCGCCGGATCGCAAGCCGGTGCATAAAGTGACCCTGGCGGCCTTTAAGCTGGGGCGCACGCCGGTAACTGTGGGAATGTTCCAGGAGTTCTGCAAGGCAACGAACCGCAAGATGCCCGATCCCCCTGCCTGGGGCTGGATCCCCGATCACCCGATGGTCAATGTGAGCTGGACAGAGGCAAAAGCCATGGCGGACTGGGCAAGCCTGCGCCTCCCCACCGAGGCCGAGTGGGAGTACGCCGCGCAGGGAGATCAGCCCTCCCCAATCTTCCCCTGGGGCGATGTCTACAAAGACGAGCTCGTGTGGTCCAGCATGAAAGAGCAGCGCGACAAGACCGCCCCGGTCAGCCGCAGCACGAATATCTTTGTCAATGCCTACGGCCTCACGGACATGGCGGGCAATGTCTTCCAGTGGTGCGCCGACTGGTACGGCGCGGACTACTACACCAGCTCGCCCGACGAAAACCCCCAAGGGCCTGAAAAAGGCACAGATCGAATCCTGCGGGGTGCCTCTTGGTACAGCTACACCACGAGCACCTCGCATCGTGTGGCGGGCCGTGCCTGGAGTTTCCCCGGCAAGGGCGGCGACTCCGATGGGTTCCGACTCGCCCAATGAAAGTCGCGGTTGTGGGTATCGGTGCGGTCGGAAGCGCGGCGTGTCGGTTTCTTGCCGAAGCGGGCCACACGGTTGTCGGGTTTGAGCGTTTCGAGATTGGGCATGGCTTTGGCTCGTCGCACGGGGAGTCACGGATCATTCGCTACGCCTACCCGGAGGCGCACTACACCAAGCTCATGGGCCAAGCCTACCCCCTCTGGGAAGCGCTTGAGCAAGCAGCAGGCGAGGAGCTTTTCGTGCGCTGTGGCGGGCTTTTCTTCGGCCCCAAAGACCACCCCGAGCTGGCAAGCATGCAGCAGGCGCTGGAGATCAATGGCGTTGTGCACCAGCTCCTCAGTGCCGAGGAAGTGACGGAGCGCTACCCCGCCCTGGTGCTCCATCCCAACGAAGCGGCGCTCTGGCAGAGCGATGCGGGTTTTCTGCGAGCCGGTGCGGTTGTGCGGGCCCAGGCGCGACTGGCCCAAAAAGCCGGGGCGGAGCTGCGGGAGAACACGGTTGTCGAAAGCTTAGATGCGCTAGAGAGCTTCGATCACGTGATTGTCTGCGCAGGGGCCTGGGCCAACACACTCTTCCCCGAGCAACCACTGCCGCTTACCGTCACACGCCAACAAGTCACCTATCTTGCAGGCGAGCTGCCCGGCTACCCGGTCTGGATCGATGCCGAGAGCTACTGGTATGGCTTCCCCAGCGATGGCCGTATTGCCGGCGTGAAGCTGGCCCGCCATATCCCGCAAGTCCCCTTTGACCAAGAGCGGCTTGACCGTCCCACGCAAAAGAGCGACGATGACGCAGCCCTCGCCTACGCGGCCACACGCTTTCCTAGCCTCGGGCAGGACGTGACGCACCATGCGTCGTGTTTGTACACCAACACTCCCGACGAGAGCTTTGTCTTTGATCACCCACGCCCAAAAGTCACGCGCGTCTCGGCGTGCTCGGGGCATGGCTTTAAGTTCTCGATCCTTATGGGCCGCCTCGCCGCCGATGCCGCCACAAAATAAATAAGCCGGGGAAGCAAACGCTTCCCCGGCCTCATCCTAGCGGCTACTTACCGCCCACACCCGCGGCCCCTGCTTCAGCGGATTTATCAATCCGCCCATCAGTCAGAGGCTTATTTGCATCTGCTGGCGCACCTGGTGCCGTCTGGACAGGTGCAGCGTTCGCAGCGGCAGGAGCCTCGGCTGGAGCGGCTGGATCTGCCTGCTTCGTGCAACCTGTGAGTGCCACTAAACCAAGTATCAGAAGAAAAAACGTCTTCACATTAAACTCCTAAGCCAATTATGGCGTGCAGGGAACGCCTGCTGCGGTGGCTTGTGCTGCCCAGTAGCTTCGCTCATTAGCCTTCGCAGCAAAGAATTTCGCGTGGGCACAGTTTGCCTGAGGACGAGCAGCTGTATAGGCTGTACTGGGAGGTGGAGGATGGGGGAACATCATATCACCCTTGCCATACTTCGCATGGCCATCGCAGTAGACATAGTTTGCACCTTCCTGGTGTCGCCACGGGGAATCGCGAGTGGGCCGTACTTTTGTCACGTACTTCTCAGCATAACCCTGAAAATCATAGGTTCGTCCCAGACGACCGGAGGAACCCGAGTCTCCCACAAAAACCGTCGAGGCGGGAGCCTCTAGCTCAGCGAGCACAGGCCAGCGGTAGTAAAACGGGCTGGTGGGATCTGTGTCGTAAGTCAGGCCCATACTGTAGCCGTAGCTCCGAACGTTAAGATCAGGATTCTCCGCATCGGGACAGTGCCAAACCCCACCGAGTCTGTTGGTCACAGAGGCATTTCCTGGTGAACCACTCTTTACATAAGGGAGCAAAAGTGCATCCCAATAGAGATCGATGGTATCAGGAAACTTACCACCAATGGGCGTTGGAACATAGTAGGCATACCAATACACAGACCACGTAGGCATAGTCTCATCATAGTCTTGGGCGTACATCATGGCCGCAGTTCCCATCTGCTTCATGTTCGACAGACACGCAATCGCACGGGCTTTACCACGTGCTTGGGCAAAAACAGGAAAAAGGATAGCGGCGAGAATCGCAATGATCGCGATCACGACAAGAAGTTCGATCAGCGTAAAAGCTGAGCGATTTTGACGGCGTAGATTCATAAAAACCTCCATAAATTCAAACAAACGCCCGCCCAACAGCGGGCCAACAGGTGCTCCAGTATACCCTACTGCTTGTTAATGTCAATGATTAGTTTATAGCAATAAAAAAGTTAAGACTAGGATCGCTCCTAGTCTTAACTCTTTCCAACAACAAATTAACTACCAGTCTCGTGCCCAACCAGGATTTCCTTGAGGAGTCTTAATATTAGTTGCATTCCCCAAAGTCCCGCGCCAGGCACCATTGTTCATGATGCACTGAAAGGAAACAAGATTTTGTGTATTAATCGCCTTCGTATGTCCATCCGCATACAAAACCATGGTGAGTGTTCCGGTGATGAAACGATTGATCGCTGCGTTTGTGCTGGCCCCCGCAGAAGGAGCGACAACACCGTTTCCACCTTGATGCGACCCCCAGACGCCATTGTTATTGGCACTATTTCCATTAACAGCATAAGCAGTGGGTGGGCGAGAGATCTGAGCACCATCAGTAAGCATAAAGGTCTCGGCAGGCCGTCCCAGAGAAGCTAATGATGCAGGGTAAGCATACGTACCTCCATCGAATGGAGCATATGCAGCCGAGAGTCCAGCCCCCGTACAGTTAGAGGTTCCCCCCAAGGCATAGTAGTTATAGGCATACGTATTTGAGAACGACGAGAGGGATGCCTTGGTCGTCGGACAAGCCCAGACCCCCTTTAGATCACCGCCCGTTGCAGAGGTCTGTATAGCACCGTTTTTGATATAGGGATTAACCAGTGTGGGGAAAAGATATTGAAACGCAAATGCGCCTCCTGCTAAAGTTCCACAGGCATTCGCAGTCCAGATGGGCATGGTCTCATCGTAGTCTTGCGCGTACATCATAAACGCCGTGCCGATCTGCTTCAAGTTCGACAGACAGGCAGTCTGACGGGCCTTCTCGCGAGCTTGGGCAAAAACGGGAAAGAGAATGGCAGCAAGAATCGCGATAATTGCGATCACCACCAGAAGTTCGATCAAGGTAAACCCCGACCTTGAAGAATAGCGTTTCACCATAAAAGAAATCTCCAGAGATATAGATACAAACACGCCGCCCAACAGTGGGCTACCATTTTCACAGTATACCTTGCCTTGATAAGTTGTCAAGTGATTAGTTTATACTAATCACAAGTCTAGCGCCGTGGTGTTTCAACCATATTTCTGAACCAGCTCCAAGACGATCTCGCCAAACTTTGCCGCTTTTCCGGGGCCAATTCCAGCGATCTCCAAAAGCTCAAACTCATTGGCAGGTTTACGGGCTGCGATTCCCTCCAGCACTTTATCGGCGAAGATCACATAGGGCGGGACGGCTTGCTCGCTTGCCAGCTCTTTTCGCCACGCTTTGAGCGTGGCAAGTAGCTCTGGATCGGCACTCTCAC
>NZ_CBAYMC010000217.1:0-7313 GCF_964826245.1 Armatimonas sp.
ACGCCTGCATCGTCAGACGTGTCTAGCCCCACCAGAACATCGGGGTGCTTCTCCTGCGGCAGACCCGCCAAAATTGTCTTCAGAGCCGACGGCCCGATCTTGCTCGCTCAGCCCGCGCAGCGCACCCGCGCCGTCAGTCGCTGCGCCGCCAGCTCGCGCTTATTGGGCTCTGTTGTGTTGTCCATTGTCCTGAAGATACCCGCATTGCAGGTCAGAGTCAATAAAAAAACAGATGTTTGCTTTTTCGCGCTATTTTGGCTATACTGTGCTCACAGAAAGCGAGAAAAGGAAAGTAAGATGGCATCAGGATTTGGACTGTCCAACAAGGGCAAGCACAACAGCGCGGGTGAAGAAGTTCAGGATATTGACTGGGACAATCTTCCCGTGCCACAAAAAAACGGCTGGGGCATGCAACCGAGCAATGCCCCCACACCTCCGCCCACCACCGACGACGAGTGGCTAGACTCCCAGCTTCCTGCACACGAGGACGAGAGCCGTGGCGCACGGGTAAGCGACTTTGACGAAGACCAAGACGCGGGCAGTGAGCTCGGTGGGGCGCAGATGAAGACCAGTAAGAAGAAGCTCGACGACCCAACAGGCGGTGTGAAGGTCAAGAAAGCACCCCTTCCCCGATAGATATTTTCACGGAGCAGATCTAGGGAACCTTGTTGTAGTGCGGCCCGACCAGCCAGCAGTCAGGCCCCACAACGGCCTAGCTACTTGAAGCTGGGCAGGACAATGCCACGCAAAATCACTTTTTGAGCGGCGAGGAAGACGATAAGAATCGGGAGGGCGGCCAGCGTCAAGGCGGCGAAGATGACGTACTGGGGGGCATTGGACTGCAAGTTGTAGAGCGCCACCATGATCGTCCACATCTTCGGGTCTTGACAGACAACCAGCGCGAAGAGAAACGCCCCGTAGGCTCCGGTGAAGGCATTGAGCGCGATGACAGAGAAGATCGGCAGCGAGAGCGGGAGCGTGATCCGTGCAAACATCATCAGCTCGGTCGCGCCATCGAGGATGCCCGCTTCGTAGAGCTCTTTGGGGAGTGAGTCGAAGAAACCTTTGAGCAAGAAGATCGAGTAGCCGCTGGCAAGGCCAGGGAGAATCAGAGCGCCGAAGGTATTGAGCAGCCCCAGGCTCTTGAGCATCAGAAAGTTCGGGATCATGGCCACTTCGGCGGGAAAGGCCATGGTCGCCAGGAGAAACATCAGCACTTTGTAGGTGTAGGGCAGCGGGTAGCGCGAGAGCGCGTAGGCACACAGCGGGTTGACGATGAGTGCTCCCAGGATCGAGAGGACACAGAACACCACCGTGTTAAAGAGCGTACGACCGCTCTGCCCGCCGGTCATGAGCTGGCGGTAGACATGGACAAAGTTGCGGCCTGCAAAGTCGCGGCGTAGCTCGGAGCCGTGGCCCTTGACGAAGGCAAGGTCGGCGAGTGCTTGGGGAGGCTGGGCAGCGGGGTCGCCTAGCTTCTCGCGCCATAGGGTCTCGGGGGTTACGGCCTTGAAGGCACTGATGGGGGCATCGGTCTTGATAAACTCCATCCAGTCCGTCAGTGAGATACCATCGGCAGGAGGCGCGGCGGGCAGCGGGATTAGTGGGCGCTTGCGCTTGGTGAGAAACGCCTGCCACGCGGGTGCGGCACTTACCTCGATCTGGAGCATGCGGAGTGGGAACTTGGTGCGCATAAACGCCTCCCAGTCCGTGTAGCTCGCTCCTGCGGGAGCTTTGGGCGAGAGAGTCAGGGCGCTCCAGTCCGCAATATCGGTTTTCCAGGCAGCGTTCAGGCCTTCTAGCTTCCCCTGGTACACATCCTCCTTGAGGTATTTTCGCCAGAGCGCATCCCCAAATGTCGGGATGAGGTAGTTCTTCGGGAGGCTCCGGCGGAACTCCTGCCAGTCCTTGACCTTGGGGCGCTCACTCTGGGGCATCCACGCCCGAAGTGCGGGTTTCTCAATCGGGGCGGTGATGGTCTCAAACCGGACATTTTCCTCGCGCCAGGTTTTATTGACGGCATCAATATCGTTGTTGTATTTTTGCCGGAGCCAGTCTCGAAAGCGCATCAGAAGCGGCGCAGGGGCGTTTTCATGCTCCCCAAAGCCCGCCCGCAAGAGGCTTTCTGGGAGACTCGCCACAAACGCGTCCCACTCCCCCACTTTATCCGTATCGCCTGTCGGAAGAGGCACCTCCGCGACTTTTTTATAGTCCGCGTGGTGGGCCGCGTTGAGCTCGTCTATGTTATTGGCGTAGCGATCCTCAAGGTACTTGACATAGAGCGCCGAATCTTCGCGCCAGTAGGCAGGGATCAGCCGAGCAGGAGCGTAGTCGTTGAAGTCCGACTGGCTCTTGGTGGCCGTCGAGAGCATCAATAAAAACGGATAGAGAGTCGTGACCGCACCAAGGCTGAGCACGAGATATAGTGCCGCAAGCCCCGCACGAACCTTAAACGAGTTTCTCCCAATCGGCGAGATGTGCATCTATTTTCGGCTAGCCAGGAACTCTTCTTCTTTGGCCGTAAGCTCATCGGGGGTGATACGCTTGGCCTCGCCGGGGGCAAGATCCGCGACCGCAACAAGAATGGCGTAGTTGAGAGCGAATTTCTTCTCCGCCCCCGTCAGGCGGTTTCGTGCTTCCTCAGAGAGCCCATCGAGCCACTTGGTTTTCATGGCCTTCTCGTTCTCTTCGTGGCGCTTGCGAAGCTCCGTCGGAAGCGCATCACGGTCTACCAGCACCGACGCTTCCTCATCGTAGACTTTCAGGATCGTGCCGCTCATGCCAGCGTAGTGAGGATAGTAGAGTCCGCTCTTGATATCAGCGGGAGTTTGTTCGCGCACGGCGATTGTAACGGTGTCGCCGGAATTGATCTTGGCCATGCGGGTATTATACCCGCATGGAATCCTACGAGCACTTTCGCATCGCAGTCTGGGTCTTTGGCATCCCCACGATTATCGCCCTCACCATCCGCGCGATCCGAAAGATGCGGGCCATCAAAAAGCGCCACGAGGAGCTACTGGAAGAGGCGGAGCGCAACCCCCAAAATCCTCATCAGGCCCTCGCGGAGCTCTATGCAGAGCCCCAGAAGCAAAGACGCTAGCGAATCAGCACATCACCGGGCTTGTTTGATCTTGGTGTGACAAGCGCGGGTAGTGGATGGTCGAACTCCAGCTTGATGACCGGTGTCGTATCGGCGAGGGTATTGGTAGCCAAGCCCGTGAGCCTCAGAAAGGCTTGGTGCTCCACATGGTCGCTTGGGGTCATCTCCAGGGAAAAGGCAACGGGCTTGCCTGTATTGAGGAGAGTGGCCCGTGCCGGGGCAATAGCAAGCGGCTTGAGCTTGATGGCGCTTCCCACCAAGTCCGTGTGGCAGATAACATAGAGCGTATTGGCTTTTCGGGTGAGTAAAACGCTCTTATTGGCCGCAAGCTCCGAGCAGGGCGTCGTGCCCTCAAACGCCTCGCGCACGGCCTTGTACCAGCGCCCTATCCGCTTGAGAATCCCCGCAGACTCCACTGGAATCGTGCCGTCGCCCTTTGGCCCGACATTGAGCAGGTAGTTGGCATCCCGCGCCCGAAACTTAGCAATCGAGCGCATCAGGTGCCGGTCGGTGTAGTAGTCCTCGTTTTTTCGCCAGCTCCAGCTCTCCATCCCCACGGACTGACAGGCCTCCACGCGTCGCAGAAAGTCCACTTTGCTCTCGTAGTCGCGCTCGGGGGTGCCAAAATCGCCCTCATCGTAGCCCCGGTCGTTGATCACGGCCTTGGGCTGGAGCTGACGGATGAGTGCGTTGATGCTCGTGTCGCGGTGCAGGTCCACGTTCATGTCCCACCAGAAGCCATGGAGCTCGCCATAGTGGGTGCAAAGCTCGCGCACCTGCCCCCGCACAAACTCCGTGTAGGCCAGTAAGTCGGGGCTGTCTTCTGGCTGCGCGGGGATCTCGTGGTGCCGCCCCTGGTTGGGGTAGCTCGGGTGGTGCCAGTCCGCGATCGAGTAGTACAGACACAGCGGGAACTTGCGCCTCTGGCACGCCTCAGCGAGCAGCTTGACGATATCTTTGCCGTAGGGCGTGTTCATCGTGTTGTAGCGCGTGAGCTTCGTGTCCCAGAGGCAGAACCCATCGTGGTGCTTGGTAGTGAGGCAGAGATACTCCATCCCCGCCTCCTGCGCCAGGTCCAGCCACGCCTCGGGACTGAACTTCGTCGGGTTCCACTGCGCCGCAAGCTTTGTGTACTGGCTGCGTGGCACCCGCCGCCTCCACTGTTCCTGCTCGTGCCAGCCATTTATCGCGTAGAGCCCCCAGTGCACAAACATCCCGTAGCGGCGCTCAAACCACCAGTCACGTCCATCACCAAATCGCGGAACCAGGCTATTCATGACCCTATTTTAGCTTAAAACATCGCGTGAAGCCGCCCTAAAAGTGCCTCCGTGTCGTCCCAGCCCAGACAGGCATCCGTGACGGACTTTCCGTAGACCATCTCGGGGCTGATGCTCTGTTTCCCTCCCACTAAGTTGCTCTCGATCATCACGCCTAGGAGCGACTTATCGCCCTCTAGCCGCTGACGGCCGATCTTCTCGGCGACAAAGGGCTGGCGCTCCGGGTCGTAGCCGGAGTTGGCATGGCTGGCATCCACGACGATACCCGGGGGCAGGCTCACTTTATCGAGACACGCTACTGCGCGGGCGACACTGACTCTATCGTAGTTGGGCTGGCTCTTCTTACCACCCCGCAGGATCAGACACACATCCGAGTTGCCCGGCGTGCGAATCACGCAGCAGCGGCCCTCTTCGTTGAAGCCCAAGTAAGAGTGCTGGCTCTGCGCCGACTGCATCGCATCCAGCGCGATCTGGAGCTCACCATCCGTGCCATTTTTGAAGCCTACCGGCATGGGCATGCCGCTCGCCATCGCGCGGTGTGGCTGGCTCTCGGTGGTGCGGGCTCCAATCGAGCCAAACGAGATCAGATCGGCGAAGTAGTCGGGAGTCGCGGTATCTAAGAGCTCGGTGGCGACAGGCAAGCCCAGCTCCGTTATTTTGACGAGAAGCTTTCTTGCCCGGCGTAGCCCCTCGCTCATGTCGTAGGTGCCATCCAAGTGCGGATCGTTGATGAGCCCACGCCAGCCCACGGTGGTGCGTGGCTTCTCAAAGTACGTCCGCATGAGCACCACCAGCTTATCGGCGTATTTTTCCGCCAGCGGAGCGAGGCGGCGCGCGTAGTCGAGGGCGGCCTCCGGGTCGTGGATGGAGCAAGGGCCGGTGACCACGAGAAAGCGGCTGTCCTGGCGGCTCAACAAGCGCTGAATCGCCACTCGTCCCGCATTGACCGTGTGGTAGGCAGCGGCACTCACCGGAAACTCTTCCCGCAGAATCGCGGGGGCAGGAAGGACGGTGCGCACCACGGCGCGTTCATCACGTTTGTCGACAATCTGATCCATGGATTTCTTCTCTTTTCAAAAAACAAAAAGCCCGCTCCGGTTGTTTCCGGGCGGGCTTAGCTCTGGTGTCTGGCGACGCTACAAAGCAGCTTCCTCCCGGTTTGGGAAAAAGTAAAAGCTAAAATACCAAAAGCTATTGTTTGTGCGTGCCATGTGTTGGGCTTACTGTATCATGCTCAGTATGGTTTTGCACGAGTCGGTGCATCGTGGAACCAGAATACTCTTTTTGTCGTCAGAATTAAAAACATGTCACTCTCGGAAATTCAGCCCAAGCGCCTTGCCCACACACTCTTCTTAGACTTTGTCGGCTACTCACGGCTCACCGCCGACTCACAGGCGGCTGTCCAAGTGGTGCTGCAAAACCTGGTCTATAATCTTCCTGCCTTTCAAGCGGCTCGCAACGACAGCCAGCTGATGGTGCGTAAGACCGGCGATGGAATGGCGGTCGTTTTCTTCCAAGACATAGAGTTCCCTCTTGCCGCTGCCGTCGCCTTGGATGAAGTGATCAAGCACCAGTCCTCAGGCCTCCGGGAGCAGGTAGGCGCACCGTTCCGTCTGCGCATGGGGATTCACTCCGGCCCGGTTGTGATCGTGGACGAAGACGGCGATGGGATTATGGATGTGGCGGGCGAGGGCATCAATATCGCCCAGCGCGTCATGGACTGTGGCGATGAGGGGCATATTCTCGTCTCGGCTGCTGTCTTTAATGCCGTTGCCGAAAAAGAACACTGGAAGTCGCTTCTTCACGATCTGGGGATTGTTCGGGTAAAGCACGACGAGCTGGTGCACCTCTACAACCTCACGGGGCAGCGACCCGATAGCACGATCATGGGCTTTGAGGGGCTCCCTCGTAAAGTCCACGAAGCGCGTGCTCGCATTCAGCAGCTTGTCGAACAAGAAAATAACCGAGAGCAGACCGAAAACCGTGCCACTCTCACCAACTACGCGCTCCGTGCCGCCTTGTTAGTGGGCGCTTTTGTGCTGGTCGGCAGCCTGCTTTTCCTGCTCTGGCGCAACAGTACCATCAATAGCGGTGAGGTTAAGCACGTCGCCGAGGTCATCCGCAAGAACAAGCTCGCACAAGAAAATAAAAATAAAACAGCGCCTGCGGTCACTCTAGCAACCCCAGCTCCGACCAATCCGTCAGAGAGTGCCAGTGCGATCGTCCATGCCCGTGTCCCCAATGTCGTGGGGATGCAGCGGACGGATGCAGAGAAAGCCCTTGCAGGCTTTGGCTTGACCCTAAGCCTCTCCCCGCAGACCCCTGAGGTGGGGAACGCCACGGTTCCTGCAGGGAGTATCGTTAATCAGTCTCCGCCGCCGGGTGAGCAGAATGTCCGTGGGGGCGTTGTCTACGTCACTCTGGCCAAAGGCGCAGGCACCCCGGTAGCCCCCACGCCAGAGCCACCGCCGCAGAGTGCCTATACGGGAGTCCTCGTAGATGGGCGCAGCTTTACGCAGCTAGCCAATGCGCAGACCGCAGGGCTTTTCGGCCCCAACGACGCCCCGCTCTACTCGGCAGCGAGCATGACCAGTGACGAAGTTGAGGCCATTCAGCAAGCCGGGATCAATCCGCTTCGGCTCACCGCGATCGTGGCGGGCCCGAACGGGGTTGGTCTCTCAGCGGAGGACGTCGAAAAGCTCCGCGCCCTCCCCGAGACGATCCGCGCCAAGACCGTCATCTTGCGCCCCTAGCCCGATCGCGTCGTGCCCGTGCGCTGAGTAGCTCACAGCGGGCGTTGATAACATTGCTCTGAGCCTGCGTCAGAGCGGCTTGGGCATCGGCGAGGTCTAAGAGAGGTGAGACGGTGCCCTCACTCACCCCGGCGTTGTACTTCACCCGGGAGAGCCGTGCCGCCTCTTGAGCCGTCGCCTCCA
>NZ_CBAYMC010000218.1:0-7203 GCF_964826245.1 Armatimonas sp.
ATCGCGGCGCTGAGCAGCGCAAAGACCTTGAGGTTCTTGCGCCCACTAAACGGCGGCTCTGGCCCCCCGGCAAGATAGGCATGCCAGTGCTCAAAGAAGGGAATCCAGGGCGTCTGAGCCGGGATGTCGTCATCAATTCGACATACGGCAAAGCTCCCCAGCGCGGGGGCAAGCTCGTAGTCCATTGTGTCGTTGGACATGTGCAGTCCACGGCACTTGAGCGCCCCGCCACTGCCTTCGAGCCGAAACTCATACATGGGTGCCTGCGATGAAAACCCACCGTGGTAGGAGAGATGCAGCCCCCCCGAAAAGCCGATGAGCGCATTGACCATGCACGGCCCGGCGTAGGCCGACCACGAGGGGACAAAGCCGTCGCAGAAGATCCACTCCGGGTCGTGGCTTGCAAAGACCGACAAAAACGCATCGAAGTGGTGGCAGGCGTTCTCGTAGAGGGTCGGCTGGAGCATCTTAGCCAAGTTAGCGACCTTCGGGCGTGGCTTGCTGTTCATAAACCACGCCGCCTCCACCGAGCCGAGCCCCCCCGAGGCCACAAAGCGAGCCAGTGCGGCGTAGTGTCGGTTGTAGCGTAGCTGCTGCCCCACACTGAGCGTCACGCCGCGCTCCTTCGCCAGTGCCACCAGCGCCACGGCAGCCGTGAAATCATGGGTGATGGGCTTGGCCACTAGCACATGACAGCCTACCTCCAGACAGAGCTTTGTCTGGGAAAAGTGCAGCTCTGAGGGCGTGTTGATCAGCACTGCGTCGGGTTTGAGAGCCACGAGCGCCCGCGAAAGATCATCAAAGATCTCCGCCTCCGGGAGAAGCTCACGCCCTGCCGCCTGACCCGCCTCTGAGATGTCCACCACGCCCACCCCGACAAACCACGGGAGGGTCTGCAAAATCTTTACCATGCTACGGCTGATGCCGCCCATGCCCACCACCAAACAGCGCTGCTTGCTCAAACTCGCCTCCGAATGCTCTGAATAATCACCGCGTTGTCGAGCTCCCCCTCACCGGCCTCCAGCGCCTCGGTGAGGAGCGCGTGGTGGACACGGCTCAGGGGGAGTCCTTGGTCCATGGCCTCGGCACAGGCCAGGATCAGCTCGACATCTTTCTTGTGCTGGTGCACCCGTGACTCCGGGGTAAATTCACCCGTGCGCATCCTCTCTCCTTTCGTGTCCACGGCCACAGAGTAGGCAGGGGAGTTTCTAAGCACCTCCAGAAACACCGATAAGTTCAATCCGAGGCGCTCCGCAAAGACCAGCCCCTCGGCCAAGACGGCACGGTTGAGGCCCAGAATCAGGTTCGTTGCCAGCTTCGCCCGGCTCCCACTTCCCGCAGGCCCTAGATGAAAAACACGGTCGCTGAAGCAAGCAAAGAGATCCGAGCACGCTGCGAAAGCCTCGGGAAGGCCTCCGACCATGAGCGTTGCCGCCCCATCGCGCACTTGCCTGCTGGAGCCGGAGATCGTGGCGTCGAGATAGGCGACCCCACTCTCAGCGAGCCGGGCTGCAAGCGCCTCGGTTTCATTGGGAGCCCCCGTCGTGGTATCGAGAATGACCGTGGGCTTTCGGGACGCGCTCAGCACCCCATCGGGCCCCTCCAGGACCTCAAGTACGATCGGCGTGGTCAGAAGCGAGAGCACAATCCGATCCGCTTGCTCAGCAACCAGAGCAGGACTTGGAGCTCCGGTGCCCCCGCGCTCGACCAGCGCCTGGCACTTTTGAGGGTCGATATCGTAGCCCACGACACCATAGCCACGTGCCAAGAGCCGCTCCGCGAGCGCCGAGCCGACCAGCCCAAGCCCAATCACCCCGATCACTTCGTTCGTCGTGCTCACTCCCCTAGGATAACACAGTTGCAGACAGAGCGGAACCTGATACAAGTCAATGGCACGAGGAGATTGGCGCGGATATTAGCTGGAACGAGGCAACTCAGACCGTGAAGGCCAAGATGGGCGAGCGGGATATTCAGCCGCCCCTGATGCGATCAGGTATGCTGAGGGCATGACAACAGAGACAGACTGGGAAGCTCTCTATCAAAGCGGCGAGGCGCAGTGGGACAAAGGCATAGCCGCCCCTGCCCTGCTCGCCTTTCTTGCCGAGTCGCCGCTTACAGGCCGTGTGCTCGTGCCCGGCTGCGGGCGCGGCCATGATGTCCGGGCGATTGCGGCGGCGGGCGCGGAGGAAGTGATCGGGCTGGACCTCGCCCCCAGCGCCTTTGCGGACGTCGAAGCCCTCCCCAACACGCGCTTTATCGTCGGGGATCTCTTCGCCCTGCCCCCCGCGTTTGCGTCTGCCTTTGATGCCGTCTTCGAACACACGTGCTACTGCGCCATCCCACGCGAGCGCCGCGACGACTATGTGCAGGCCGTCGCCAGCGCTCTCAAGCCCGGTGGCGTGCTACTGGGCATTTTCTACCTGAACCCACGCGACGATCTCGACCCGACGCTTGGGCCGCCGTTCAATGCAACATTAGACGAGCTGGACACACGCTTCTCCGAGCACTTCACCCTCCTGCGCTCCGAAACCCCCACCGTGGCCTTTCCCGGTCGGGAGAACCGGGAGGTTTTGCGGCTGTTGCAGAAGAAATAGGCTTTCATGCACGCATCAAGGCCCAATATTATCGTGATCTACACCGACGACCAGCGCTGGGATGCGCTCGGCGTGGTGCAGAAAGAGCAGGGAAGCAAAGGTCGCTTTCCCTGGTTCAAGACGCCGCACTTAGACAAGCTCGCCGCCGAGGGCACGCGCTTTCGCAATGCGTTTGTGGTGAACTCGCTCTGCGCGCCCAGCCGCGCGACACTCCTCACGGGGCAGTACGGGCATACCAATGGCATTGTGAACAATCATACGCCGTTCTCAGAGAAGAATACAACCGTGGCGACGCTGCTCCGCTCGGCGGGCTACAAAACAGGCTATGTGGGCAAGTGGCACATGGGCAACCAACGTGAGCGGCCCGGCTTTGACTTTGCCGCCAGCTTTATCGGGCAGGGCAAGTACGACGACTGCCCGTTTGTGGTCAATGGCAAGGACACGCCCACCAAGGGCTGGGTTGACGATGTCTCGACCGACTATGCCTTGCAGTTTATGAAAGAGAGCGCGGGCAAGCCGTTTTTCTTGGTTCTGGGCTTCAAGAGCGCCCACGGCCCCTTCTCCCCGCCACAGAGCCATGCCAACGACTATGCAAGCGACGAGGCCCGCCCCGTTCCTAATCTAGGGCTCGCTCCCGGTTATGCACCCGAGCGCAAGGGCAACGCCGATCCCCGTGCGCTCAACCGGGGCTACTTCCGGTGCCTCAGCGCCATGGACGAGTGTGTTGGGAAGCTCATGGCGGCCCTCGACGACAATACAGTGGTGATCTTCGCGTCGGACAATGGCTTCTATTTAGGCGAGCACAACCTCGGGGATAAGCGCTCCGCCTACGACGAGAGCCTGCGTATTCCCTTGCTGGTAAAGCTTCCTAAGGCCATGCGCCAAACCAAAGTCGCCGATGCGATGGCGCTGAACGTGGATATCGCTCCCACAGTATTGGAGCTCGCGGGCGTTCCCGTTCCCAAAGCCATGCACGGGCGCAGCCTGGTTCCCTTGCTGACCGGCAAGCCCCCCGCCGACTGGCGCAAGGCGTACTTCTACACCTACTTCTATGAGCAAGGCTTTAATGGCATCCCTACCACCCAGTGTGTCCGCACCGAGACCGCCAAGCTGATCCAGTACCCCGAACACCCTGAGTTAACGGAGGTATTTGATCTCAAGGCCGACCCATATGAGACAAAGAACCTCGCTAAAGAGCCCCGTGCCGCAGGACTAAGGATGGCACTAGAGCAGGAGTTTGAGCGCCAGCGCAAGGCAATCGGCTTTGAGATCCCTGACTTTGCCGACAAGCCTGGCGGCATCGCAGCGCCCACGCCAAGTGGGCTGGTCGCGCCGCAGAACCGCTGGGTGCTGGACTGGAACCAAAGCCAAAAATTCGATGGCACGAAGCTCGTCACGATCGCCAGTACGCCCGCGCTTCGCCCCAACGTCGGAGCCTGGGCAATTGAGGCGACTCTCACGGCGGAAAAGCCCGAGGGCGTGATTCTGGCACGAGGCGGCGTCAGCTTTGGCTACAGCCTGCACCTGGAAAACGGCAAGCCCGTCTTTACCATCAGCTCCAGCGGCAAGCGCTCACAGATTACGGGCAGCGAGAGCATCGTCGGGCGCACCGTGGTGCTGCTGGCGCGAATTACTCCGGATAAGCGACTGACCCTCGCCCTTGATGGCAAAGAAGTCGCCGCCGGGTCACTGCATGCCTTTATCACCAGCGATCCTGTCAATCCCATGGAGCTGGGCGGCGATGCGGGCTCGAAAGTGGCGGGCAAAGACCTCCCGAATTTCGTCGGAACCCTCACCCGCGTCCGGCTCTACTCCGGCGAGCTCAAGAACGGAATCCATGCACGAATTGTACAATGAATTGCCTCGTGAGCAGGAAAACTGGCCCTCGGCGCACAAACAACTCTCATGCGTTCACGATTCTGGATGTGGGTTGCACCGCCGTTGGTGGCGGGCTCGCTAGCGCTGGCACAGAAGCCCCAGCCGACCCCTCACACGCCCACGGCGATCTTTAAAGCCGACTGCCTCCCCTGCCACAGCACGACGGAGAAAGAGGGCGGGCTGAGTCTGGAGGGCACGCTCACCCCGGCGCAGGCGAAGCGGATTCTGGAGCGGGTGCGCGGCGAGGGCGGTAAGCCTCAGATGCCTCCCACGGGCAAGCCGCTCCCGGCGCAGAAGCTGTCCGCGCTGGCAAGCTGGGAGAAGAGCCTCTCGGAGACGAAGCACTGGGCCTATGCATCGGTAAAGCGCCCGCTGGAGCCGCCCGTTGAGGTGAGCGGGATTGATAGCTTTGTAAAGGCGCGGCTCGTCAAAGAGAAGCTGAACTTCGCGCCCCAAGCCGACAAGAGCACGCTGATTCGGCGCGTAACCCTAGACTTAACGGGCCTTCCCCCGACGCCGCAGGAAGTGGACGCCTTTCTCGCCGACACGCGCCCGGATGCGTATGGGCGGCTCGTGGATCGGCTGCTGGCAAGCCCCCACTACGGCGAGCGCATGGCCCTGCCCTGGCTCGATGCCGCACGCTACGCCGACTCCAATGGCTTCCAGCAAGACGGCGACACGTTCCAGTATGTCTGGCGGGACTGGGTGGTGAAGGCCTTCAACAAGAACATGCCCTTCGACCAGTTCACCATCGAGCAGCTCGCGGGGGACTTACTGCCCAACGCGACTCTGGATCAGCAGATCGCGACGGGCTTCAACCGCTGCCACTTGCTCAACGGCGAAGGCGGCGCGATCCCTGAGGAGCAGCGCAATGTCATTGTCTTTGACCGGGTGGATGTGACGGCCACGACCTGGATGGGCCTGACGATGGCCTGCGCCCAGTGCCACGACCACAAGTACGATCCCATCAGCCAACGCGACTACTACAAGTTCTTCGCCTACTTCAACAACGTCCCCGAGAGCGGCACGCCCTCGGGGGGTGGGCAGTACCGGATCGCCGAGCCCTTTGTCTACGCCGCGGGCACCGACGAAAAAGCGGAGCTGGCGCGGCTGGAGCGTGAGATCAAGTCCGCCCAAGCCGAGGCAAAGACGAGCGAATCCGTGGCTCCCAAGGCCGCGCTTTCTGAGTGGCGCAGCTACGGACCGTTTCCCGCCGAGAGCTTCGATGCCGCCTACGACAAAGAGATGCCACTAAAGGGGATGGCAGCGGTGGCACACCCCGAGTGGAAAGACGGGACCGTCCAGGAGCTTGCGACGGGGGACAACGCCGCGCTCTATCTGGCGCGGACGATCACGCTCGAGAAGCCAACCGTCTTGCGGCTCTCGCTGGGCAGCGACGATGCCTTCAAGCTACAGCTCAATGGCAAGCAAGTGGCGGCAAAGAAAGTCAGCCGGGCCGCCCTCGCCGACCAGGAGAGCATCACACTGAACCTCAACGCGGGCGCGAACACGGTCGTGCTCAAGATTGTCAATGGCGGCGGGATCGCGGGCTTCTACTTCCAGATGAATGGACTCTCTCCTGCTCAAGAGAAGGTACTTGACCTCACTAAACAGCGCGATGCCCTTCAAGCCAACCTGCCCCGCGTCATGGTGATGTCCGATGCTCGCCCGCGCAAGACGAAGATCCTGATCCGTGGCCAGTACCTCTCGCCCGGTGAGGAAGTCACCTGCGGCACACCTGCCCTCTTCTCTCCTTCCTCCCGTTATCGGGAGGAGGGCCGGGGAGGAGGGTCGCGGCTGGAGCTCGCCAAGTGGCTGGTGAGTCGCGAGAACCCCCTCACGGCAAGGGTCTTTGTCAATAGGCTCTGGCAGCAGTTCTTTGGAATCGGCCTCGTCAAGACCAGCGAGAACTTCGGCCTGCTGGGGGAGAAGCCCAGCCACCCCGAGCTTCTGGACTGGCTCTCCGCAGAGTTCATGGACTCAGGCTGGGATACTAAGCGCCTCGTAAAGCAGATTCTGATGAGCCAGACCTATAAGCAGTCCTCCAAAGTCTCACCAGAGCTACGCAAGCGCGATCCGGAGAATAGACTACTGGCACGCGGGGCACGCTTTCGGCTACCGTCGCTGATCTTGCGCGATGTCGCCCTGGCGACCTCGGGGCTCCTCAACGACAAAATTGGGGGCAAGCCGGTCTACCCCTACCAGCCTAAGGGGATCTGGGACAGCCTCGCGATCACCAAAGAGCGCGACTTTTCCTACCCCCAGTCCACCGGGAGCGATCTCTACCGCCGCAGCCTCTACACCTTCTGGCGGCGCACGGTCGGGCCGGGCAATATGTTCGACGCCTCTTCGCG
Organism: Armatimonas sp.; assembly: GCF_964826245.1. Lineage (NCBI taxonomy): Bacteria > Bacillati > Armatimonadota > Armatimonadia > Armatimonadales > Armatimonadaceae > Armatimonas > Armatimonas sp. The sequence goes on from NZ_CBAYMC010000218.1 coordinate 6,827, forward strand.
GCAAGCCTGTAAAGTGCGCGCCTCGCTCACCAGCACCCCGCTCCACGCACTGACCACCCTCAACGACATCACCTGGGTCGAGGCCAGCCGCGCGTTGGCAGAGAAGCTGATGCTGGAGTCGGCAAGCCCTGACCAGCGCCTCACCTCCGCCTTCCGCCGCATCTGCGCCCGGCGCCCATCGGCGCGGGAGCTCGCCATCCTGCGCGGCAGCTACCAGCGCACTAAGGTCGCCTACGAGCTAGAGCCGGAGCAAGCAACCGCCTTTCTTTCGATGGGCGAGAGCAAGCGCAACCCCAATCTAGACCTAGCGCAACACGCCGCGCTGGCCCAAGTGTGCTTGTCTATCTTTAATCTGGATGAGGCGCTGACAAAGGAAT
>NZ_CBAYMC010000219.1:0-7197 GCF_964826245.1 Armatimonas sp.
CCCAAAAGCATGGAGCCCAGCACGGCCATCTCGGCCTCGATATTTTGGGGGGGGACGCGTCCGTTCATAGAAATTTTCGAGAAACTAAAAGGGCGCGGCTAGTCGCCGCGCCCTTGTCATGCTTGCGCGGCCTTGCTTACGCTTTGTCAACCGCGACGGTTACGGGAACCGTGATGTCTTTATGGAGCTTGACATCCACATGAAACGTCCCAATCGCGCGGATCGGGTCGAGCAGCAGCACGCGGCGCTTGTCCACCGCCACGCCGAACTCTTTTTTGAGGGACTCGGCAATATCACCCGACGTGATGGAGCCGTAGAGACGATCCCCCGCTCCGGCCTTACCGATGATCTTGATGGTCTTGCCCTCAAGGGTCGCCTGGTCTTTGGTTGCCTGAGCCAGCAGGGCCTCGCTCTTGCGCTCGTCCGCGGCGTGGCGTGCCTCCAAGACTTTCAGCGCTCCGCCCGAAGCGGAGACAGCTAGGCCACGGGGCATTAGGTAGTTGCGAGCATAACCATCGGAGACAGTTACGACCTCACCCTCTCTACCCACTTTAACAACATCTTTCTGCAAAATTACGTTCATTTTTACTTCCTTATCTGCAGGCCAATCTTAGGGAGATTCCCGTTGCCCACGGAATCCAGTCCAAAGGTTAGCGCTGCGCTATCGTTCAGACGCGCTCTCAGCCGCGTATTGACGGTAAAGCGGTTCGGGTCTTGTAGATCAAGCCGCCACTGCAGCGACCCAACCGGCACATCAAACCCAACTCCCAGCTTTCCGCCAAAGAGGCCGTAGCGTGTCCAGAGCTCTCCGCTTTTCTGCCCGAGCTGCACATTGACCAGATTTCGCTCTGTCGCATCCGTGAGGCCCACTCGCCAGAGCTGCCCCCCCGTCACCACAGAATAATTGGTATCGAGCTGAAAACGCTCCGCCTTTGTATCGTACAGAAAGTCTCCGGTCAAGCCCGGCTCGTACCAGGAGGGCTGTTTTTTCAGCGGCGACGGTGGATTTACCGTGCTTGGCCTCTTCTCGCCGGGCAGACGCAGCGTCTCTACACGAGCGGTAATATTTTTTATGGAGCCGCTGGCATCCTTGACATTGGCAACCGTTGTCTTGATATTTGTCAGTAGCTCCGGGTCCGTGGCGGTCCTAGAGAGCGTTCCCGCAGTCTCGTCGAGCTTCTGTGAGAGAGTGACCAGATTGTCCGAGAGCTTCGCCAGATTAGCCGTCGTCACCACGACACTCCCCCGGAGATCTTTGTCCCCTACCAGAAGCTTCAGTTGCTCCGTCAGCCCAGCCACTCCTGCTGTGGCATCGTTGGCGGAGCGCAGAAGGGCCTTGATGCTCGCACGGCTATCTGCGACCGTTTCTTTGGCCTCTTTGGCCAGCCCCTCGGTCTGCGTGGCGATCCGCCCGCCCGACTTCATCACGGAATCAAGGTCTTTGATCAGAGTCTGGGTTTCTTTGGAGAGCGTGGCTACTTGCTTCTCCAATAGGGGCGCAATCGTCTTGGCCGAGGCAGTTACCTCCGCCGCATTGGCAACGACAGCATCGACTTTTTGCATCGTCGCAGGAAGGAGCGCCGAGGTTGCTCGAATATTGCGAATCGTCGCCTGCAGATCACCTTTAGGATCGTCGAGCGCCGCAATAGCCCCAAGCTTGTTGAGCTTCTCGCTGATGAGCTTTAGGTTGTGTGCTGTTGCGGTCAGATCCTCGCGCAGTGCATCGTCGTTGGTGAACTTGCTCACCCCAGCGAGCGCGGAGTCGAGACCCGCCGCAGGCTCACCTTCAAGAGGCTTCTCTTTCGTGGTTGCCTCGGTGATAAACTCCGTCTCACGGCTGGGGGTAATGGCCACGACAGCCCCGCCACCGAGTAGCCCCGACGACACACTGATCTGCGACTTCAGCGGAATCTTCACACCGTCGTTAATGCGCAGAAGCGTGATCGCCTTGCGTCCATCATCGGAGAGACGGACTTCCTTGACGGAGCCCACCTGAAAGCCCGCAACCCGAACTTCCTCGCCACCTTTAAGCCCCTTGGCATCGTCAAAGGCCACCCGAAAGTCCGTGGAGTTGCGCTCTTCCCAGCTCCGGTTCAGCCAGCCCTTAGCAACACCCAAGCCAATGGCCGCTCCCACAATCACCACTCCCGTGACAATATCGCGCTTACTCATCGTCTATCCAATCTCGATGGGGCCTTCAATCTCTCCCCGAATAAACTGCTGGACAATCGGGTCGGTGCTTCCCCGAACTTCGTCTGCGGTGCCGTAGATCTGAGCCTTTCCTTCATAGAGCATGAGTATTTTATCCGCAATTCGGAAAATACTCTGCATGTCGTGGGAAACCACCACACTGGTGACATTTTTCCGCTCCCGTGTCCGAACAATCAAGTGGTCAATCGCCGCCGCCGTCACGGGATCAAGACCGCTGGTAGGTTCGTCGTAGAGGATTATCTCGGGCTCAGTGGCCAGTGCACGCGCCAGCCCGACTCGCCGTCGCATGCCACCTGAGAGCTCGGAGGGCAGGCGCTTCTCGATACCAGGCAGCCCCACTTCTCTTAAGTGCTCCGCAACTAGCTCCGCAATCTCTGGACGCCTCTTCTTTTTATACTCTTTGCAGCGCAAGCCCCGCAAGAGCCCAAAGGCGACATTTCCATAGACATTCATCGAGTCAAAGAGCGCAGCGTACTGAAAAACGACTCCCATCTTCGCACGGATGGGCAGCAGCTCGCGCTCTTTCATCCCGACAATGTCCACACCATCTACCAAGAGCTCGCCACCCGTTGCCGAGATGAGCCCCGCAATACAGCGCAGAATCGTGGACTTGCCCGCCCCTGAGAGCCCCATGACGCAGAGGATCTCGCCAGGAGCCACATCCAGCGTGATGCCCCCCAAGATCTCGCGGTCATCGACCACGTAGCGCAGGTCACGAAGCGAGATTCGCGGCTTTTTGTCACTCATGACTAGACTACCGACTTCGCCTTAAAGAACCATGTCATCACAAAGTCAGCGGCGAAGACCAGAATAATCGTGAAGACCACGGCACGGTTCGTCGAGCGCCCTACCCCTGCCGCTCCGCCTTTTGTCTCCAGCCCCTCGCGACAAGCAATCAGCGCGATCAGCATTCCAAAGACCAGCGCCTTGAAAAGCCCTTCTAAGATATCCGAGCCGTTGGTATCGAGAAGCTGCCGGAACGAGTCAATAAACTGGTGCGAGGTCTGACCTTGATTGACCGCGATGAGGCCACCGCCAAACAGTCCCGCGGCATCCCCAAAGAGCGTGGTAACAGGCCCCATTATCAGGCAGGCGATCAGGCGCGGGACAACGAGATAGGCCACAGGGGAGATTCCCATTGCCCGGAGCGCGTCTACTTGCTCGGTCGTCTTCATCGCCCCAATCTCTGCCGTGATCCCGGAGCCCACGCGTGCGATCAGTGTAACAGCGGTAATCAGAGGCCCGGTTTCACGGACAATAGAAAGGGCCACAATGCCCCCCAAGAGATTACCAATCCCCAGGTTGGTGAGAGAGCCGACCGTGTAGAGCGCGAGAACCGCACCTGAGAAGCCGACCGTGAGGAGCACAATGGGCAGGGACTCTGTTCCGACACTGGTGAGCTGTTTTGCCAGATCGCCAAGGTGAATCCCCTCCTGGAAGATTGCCCGAAGAGTGCGCCCCAGCAACGTCATGAGCTCCCCGAGATACTCAAACGCCCGGACAATCGTGCGACGTACTAGTTTGGTGGCAGTCTCTCCGACTTCCTCAAAAACCTCTGCCGCCTCCGTTTTCATCTAGTTTTGAGTGTACCCCATTGCACAGGGGTCTTGCCGCGTGCTACAATCCCTCATGCCCGAAGAAGAGGAAGAAGGATTTACCTTCCGCGACCGTCGCCGCCAGAGCACGGACGATACCACACCCGCCGCGCCCCCTGCCCCTGTTGTTCTTTCCAGCCCTGAACCAGAGTCTCCAGAATCTCTGGACGTCATGGCCTCTGAGGGCATGGAAGGTCTGTTTATGGGGGAAAATGAAGACGGCGAAGACGGTGAAGAGAGCAACGAGATCCCTGATGTGCGCTCCGTTCTGGCGCTCTTCATGGGGGAGCTCCGCAACCTAGCCTGGCTCCGAATGGGTCTCGTCGCCAACCCCATGACTGGTCAGATCGAAAAAGACATGGCGCAGGCTCAGATCGCAATCAACACGGTTGGCTTTCTGGCCGATCAGCTAGAGCCCCACGTTGCCCCCGAAGAGCGCCTACCGCTCAAAGCCATGGTCAGTGACCTCCGTCTAAACTTTGTGGAACAGAGCAAGCGCCCATGACCCTCACGCGGGAGGTAGCCGTGCTTACCGCCGAGGCCTTCGAGGCACGCTTCAGCGACTTAGTCGAGCTGATCTGTGATGCCGCGAAGGTCAGGCAGGTGAATCCGTTTATGGAAGCACAGTACCGGGTCTTACGCGCCTGGATGAAGGAGCAGTTTCCACAGATCTCGCACGTCTTTTCGGGCTCGCTTCAGACAGAGTTTGAGAGTCTTTTTGTACCAGAGAGTCTAGCGCTAGTTCTTGCCCACGATGAAGGAGCGCTCATGAGCCGCTTGCTAGACACACAAAATGCGATTGTCGCTTGGAAAGTCAAGGACAGTGCGGGCATTTGAAACTTCTTAGTTTGCGATAGGGAAATTTTTCACAAACTCGGGTATACTCACTCGGCACCTATGGTTGCTGCCATTTCCTTTTTCGCCGCTTCTCTCTTTCTTGGATAGTCTGGCGCAAGAGTTGCAGCCATTACAATTCAACATTTTTGGAATGAGGAGGTCTGCCCTTTGGCAGGACAACTGAGTATCGCCTGGATTCTCTCGCCGATGGTGATCGGCCTGATCGGGCTCGCACTAGCTTTTTTCTTTTATGGCAACGTGAAACGCCAGCCCATTGGCGGCACGGAGACCATGAATCGCATCGCCCAGTACATCCGCGAAGGGGCGATGGCGTTCCTGACGCGCGAGTACAAGGTGCTGGCGATCTACACGGCAGTGGTTTTCGTTGCGCTGGGCTTCACACTCGGTTGGCTCGCAGCAAATGCGTTTGTCCTAGGGGCTTTTCTCTCACTTCTGGCAGGCTTCTGTGGGATGCAAGCGGCGACTCTTGCCAATGTCCGTACAGCAGAGGCGGCCCGCCGGGGCAGCAAGCCCAATGCGCTCTTAATCGCACTGGATGGTGGTGCGGTGATGGGACTGGCCGTGGCAGGCCTGGGGCTTGTGGGTCTGACAGCCGTGTACTATAGCCTGCGTAACAATCCCCACGTGATGAATACGACTCTCCATGCGTTTGCCGTGGGAGCCAGCAGTATCGCCCTCTTTGCCCGTATCGGTGGAGGAATCTACACCAAAGCCGCCGATGTCGGAGCCGATATCGCGGGCAAGGTGATCGAGGGCATTCCCGAGGACGATCCCCGCAACCCTGGGGTTGTGGCAGATAATGTTGGGGATAACGTGGGTGATGTAGCAGGAATGGGCGCGGATATCTACGAGTCCATGGTCGCCGCGATTGTCTCTGCCGTCGCGATCTCCCTGACAACCGCAGACTCCGTCCACCTCAAGAGTCTGGCCCCAGGGCTTTCGGAGATTGGGGAGCGCACTCTGGGCGGAGCGCTTCCGCTGATCCTTTCGGGCGTGGGGCTTGCCATTAGCATTCTAGGAATTTTCTTAGCCCGTGTGCTACGAGGGAGCAAGCCCGCCAGTGTCCTGCGAAACTGCCTGATCATTCCGCCGATCGCTCTTACCGCCGTCTCCGCGATCCTCATGCCTCTCCTGGGTGCGACCCAAGCCGTGACCATCTGTCTGGCGGCGGGTGCGATTGGGGGAGCTGCCATTGGTCTTGTCACCGAGTACTACACGGCTCACAAGCCTATTCGGCGTGTTGCGGATTCGTCGCGAACCGGTGCGGCAACCAATATCATTCAGGGCCTCGCGGTGGGCAAAGAGTCCGTGATTGTTCCCATGCTGATTCTCTGCGCCGTAGCCTGGCTCTCCAACGCCCAGCTTGGTCTCTATGGCGTCGCGATTGCCGCCGTCGGGATGCTTGCGGGAACGGCGATTGTCATGACCGTGGATGCCTACGGGCCCATCTCAGACAACGCGGGCGGCATCAGCGAGATGAGCGGGCTGGGTAAAGAGGTTCGCGACATCACCGATGAGCTAGACTCCGTGGGTAACACCACCGCGGCTATTGGTAAGGGCTTTGCCATTGGCTCGGCCACTCTCACCGTGGTAGCCCTCTTCTCCGCTTACTCAATGGAGATCACCCATGCCCGAGGCCCCAACGGCATCCCATTCCACCTAGAACTCACCGATGCGACCGTGCTGATCGGAGTGCTTCTTGGTGCGATCCTGCCCTTCTGGGTGAGCGCTTCGACAATGCTTGCGGTCGGTCATGCAGCGCAGAAGATCGTGATTGAGATCGCTCGACAGTTCAAGGAGATTCCAGGGCTTCTCGAAGGCACCGCTGATCCGGAGCCCGCCCATATCGTAGACATTGCCACCAAAGCGGCACTGATCGAGATGATCCAACCGGGCTTAGTTGCGATACTTGCCCCCACGCTCACGGGCTTTATTCTCGGCCCGACAGCACTGGCGGGGATGCTGGCAGGCTCTCTTGCTGTCGGTTCCACCCTGAGCCTCTTCATGGCCAACTCAGGAGGAGCCTGGGACAACGCCAAGAAGCACATTGAGAAAGGCGACCTCGACGGACACATCAAAGGCGGTGATGCCCATAAAGCCGCCGTTGTCGGAGATACCGTCGGTGATCCGTTTAAAGACACCTCCGGGCCTGGCGTGGCGATCCTCATCAAGGTCATGAGCGTCGTCAGCCTCTTGATTGCACCGCTCATTGCGAATCGGTAGTTCAAGTCGCGAAGGGAGCTTTTGCTCCCTTCTTATTTTTCTGGTACTCTGAGCCTGATTTGAAAGTCCTTCTTATTCCCAATCTCGTCGAGTATCATGCAGTTAGTATCAAACGCTATGCCGATGAACTACATCATGCACTTATTCATCTAGCACCTACAAGCTGGCAATTCGAATCACTTACCTGCCATCATGTTGAAATAGCAGCTAAACTTCTTCCTGGTGAGCTAGGCATAAAAACTGCTGAGAGGCTAGGTCGCCTTGTAAAATACCCCATTGTTACAAAGCAAGCAAGTAAAAATAGTGACAT
>NZ_CBAYMC010000220.1:0-7177 GCF_964826245.1 Armatimonas sp.
CTGCCAATTATCGCGAGCCGTGCCTCGCGCGGGCTGATCAACCTGCATGGCTGGATGTATAAGTTTGAGACGGGCGAGGTCTTTGTCTACGATAGTGCGATTGGGCAGTTTGCCAAGCTCGGTGAGGACAACGGCTTGGCGATAAAATAGCCTTGTGAATGTCAATCCCGAGGCACTCGACGAGTTCCTCAAGAGCACCTGCGTTATCGTGGTCTTTGCCTATCTCTTGACGCGCAAGCCTTTGCAAGCCATCGGACGGCTCGGGGTGCTCTTTGGGTTGGTGGGGCTGGTGGAGCTCTGGGTGGCACGGGAGCGCTCGCCCTACGACACCTACACGCTAATTATTACGTTTGTGGCCCTGCGCTTTGGGGCACGCATCGGCGGGATCGCCGCCTTGATTGTTGGGCTGGGCGCACCGCTCTTTCTCCATGCTGAAGCCCTGATACGGACATGGGCGGCGCTGGCGATCAGCCTCGGCGCAGGTTTTTTTGTACGGCGGGCTCTCCCAACCGAGCGCAATAGCCTATCGTGTTTCCTGGCGATTACGTTGGCCGAGGCAGGCGCAATTATGGCACGAAGCCTCCTGCACAGCCAGAGTGAGATCGCATTTTCCGCCCAGCTTGCCGTGCTGAAAGTCGGTGCGAATGGGCTGGGGGCACTGTTGCTACAGATGGTACTTAGCGATGCCGAGGCCCGCCAGCGCTCTGAGGCGCTACGGCTGGAGGTGGAGCGGAGCCGGACGCGCCTCGCCGAGTCACAGCTCGCGGCGCTCCAAGCAAGAGTACATCCGCATTTTTTGTTCAATGCCTTGACTTCTATCGCAGCCCTCTGCCGGCTTGCGCCGCTCAAGGCGGAGAAAGCCGTGGTGCAGCTCGGCCAGCTTATGCGACGGACGCTGGAGAGTGCGCCAAGGAGCCTGACACCTTTGCGCGATGAGCTTGATGCCGTCACGGGCTACTTAGAGCTAGAAGCGCTGCGCCTAGGAAGGCGGCTCTGTGTGGAACAAGAGATCGCGCCCGAGTGCCTAGGTACACTTGTGCCGCCGTTTGCGCTCCAGACATTAGTGGAGAACGCGATTCTGCATGGGATTGGGCCACGATTGGAGCCCGCCGTGCTTCGCATTCAGATCGCCCGGTGCAAATGTGGCACGCTGATCTGTGTGGCTGATAGTGGAGTCGGGATGGAGCCGGAGCGACTGGTGCACGCTCGAAGTGCCTGGAGCGCTGAGAGTGGGGGGCGGCCCCACGGGCTCCAGATTGCCAACGAGCAGCTTGTCTTGCTTCTGGGGGGCTCCGCACGGCTTCGGCTTTTCTCGAAAACAAATAAAGGCACGCTCGCCGTGTTTATGGTGCCGCAGTGAAAGCCTTAATTGTGGACGACGAACCCCTGGCCCGTGCGTACTTGCGCCAGCTCTTAGAGGAGCAGGGAGTGACGGTACTGGGCGAGGCGGCGAGCGCGACCGAGGCGCTGCAGCGTAACGAGGATCTTCAGCCTGAGATTCTCTTTCTGGACATCCAGATGCCCGGCCTCACGGGGCTCCAGCTCGCGGCAGCACTGCGCCAGAGCTGCCCGCAGGTCTTGATTGTCTTTGTGACGGGCTACTCAGAGCATGCTCTCGCGGCCTTTGAGCACGCCGCACTGGACTACCTGGTCAAGCCCGTGGCCAGCACGCGTCTTGCTCATACCCTCGAACGGGCGAGAGAGCGCCTCGCGACCCAAGCGCCTATGGTGGCGATCGAGCTCCCTGTCACGCCGCTTAAGCGCCTGCCGATCCGTCAGGACTACTCGGTGCTCCTGCCGCGTGTCGAAGAAATTCGCAGCGCCGTGGCGCAAGAGAAGCGCGTCGTGGTGCATCTCGCCGACGGGGAGTACAAGACCTACTACACGCTTGGCCAGCTGGAGCGGCTCTTGCCCACGGAGCTTTTCCTTCGCGTCCACGACTCGTGTCTTGTGAACCTAGAAGCCGTCGAGGAGCTGCTCTATCTGGGGAGTCACTCGTACGGCGTGCGGCTTCGGGGTGGGCAGCAGCTCCCTGTCAGCCGCACCCGGTTTGCGGCCCTGCAAGAAAAATTGGGCGTCACTCCTCGCTAAGACGAGTTAGAGCAAGACCCTGCCGATGACAGCGCTCCGCTCGAGTTTCGGGGACGCTCTGTTCCTCAATGCCCAAGAGCCACTGCGCATGGCGTACCAGCCGAAAGCCACTGAGGAGAGAGAGACGCCAAACAGATAGAGGCATAGACAAGGGATTCTCCCCGATAGCGTTGAATCAGACACTATGAATCTGGCCCGTGCGAGCCTTCTTGGCACTCTCTTGCTCTACTTTTTTCTCTCCTTGACCTACGTTGCTGGCACACCCGTTCAAGAGTTCTATCTACCCGACTCTGTGCCGCAAGCGCAGCGCAGCGCTCCCGTGCTTGCTGGGCTCGGCCCCGATGAGAAAGAGTATCTGATCTACGTGCGCTCACTAGCCGAGACGGGCCGTGTGCCCCGCCCGACCGCCGAGCAGCGCAAGAGCCCCGAGGAGTTTGTCTGCTACCAGGCCCAGCACCCGTCGCTGTTTTTTATCTTATCCGTCCCGCTCTGGAAGCTGGTGCAAGGAAACACTTTTTGGACACTCTGGCGCGGGCTCTGTGTGCTGCTTGGCGCGGCGGCGATTGCGCTGGCATCCAAATCGGCCCGCCTGCTCTTTCCCGAGAGCAAGCTGGCTGCGCTGTGCGCCGCGCCGCTGATGGCCTTTGTTCCGATCTTCGGGCATCTCATGGGCCATGTCTCCAACGAGCCGCTGGCCATGGCGCTTGGGGCTGGGGCTTGGCTGATGACCGTGCGTCTCTGCCGCGAGGGGTGCATGCTGGGCACGAAACAGGCGCTCTTGCTCGGCTTGGTGCTGGGGCTGGCGCTGCTCACCCGCTTGACGTCGGTGATCTGGTGCCTCTCCGTTGTGGTTGTGCTGGGGATGACTTTTAAGAAGCAGGCACTCAAGCCGCTGGCACTCGCGCTGGGTGTCGCGTTGGTGCTGCTTATACCGTGGCTGCTGCATAATGTCACGAACTACGGCAAGCCACTGATCCGGCCTTTTGATAACCCGCTGCTGGCCCACGGCGCAACTCTCACGGATTTTCTGGGGACTGGGATTCGCCCGCAAGGCTCCCCGACGCAGTTCACGCCGCTGATCACCGTGCTCTTCTGGGCCGCGACGGGCTGGACACCGTTCTGGCTGATCGGGAGCCTGCTTCCTGGCAGCTACGATGGCATGGTGCAGAATGCGGCGTACTTGCTCTTGGTAGACTTGGCGATTGGCCTCACGCTCTTCTGGAACGCGTCGCAGGTGCGTCGTAAGCTCGCACCAAGTGATCCTGTGATCCGTGCCGCGCTCTGGGCGGCGGGCAGCGTCTTGTTCTTTCTGATCGCCGTGGTGCTTCAGCAGATGCTCTTTGTGGACTGGAACGTGCTTCAGTCTGCCGGGCGCTACTTCACCGCCGCGGCGCCGCTCTTGGTGCTCTTGCTCCTCACGGCGCTGGAGGCTGTCATTCGAAAGCTCCCCACAAATGTCAAGCTCGCTGTGGGGGTCGTCGCGGCGCTGGCGCTCTTTCTGGCGAGCCTGTACACGACCAGCCTTGTGCGTCAGTTCTACGCGGGCAACCCCACCCAGAAGAAGTGGCAGAAGCTCGCCCCCGCAGGTTCCGGGCGTGCCTACATCGTCTCCGACACCGACGAAGGCTGACGTTTTACCAGAAATGGTTTTTCAAAGAGCCGCCATGAGACCCACGCCGCCGCGATAACCAGCGGCAATCCCAGCCCCAGTAGCGCTAGAGTCTGTAGCTCCTGCGATGCAGCAGGCAAGAATGGCTTGATCACTTTCTTGGCGAGCATCTCCAGAACCGGGAAGTGGATCAGGTAGATCGAGTAGGCGATCGTGCCGCAAAAGACCACGGGGCGCAGAGTGAGCAGCTTGGGAGGCTTGTGGTGCCAGAGCGCCAGGCACGCCGCCGTCAGCAGCCCCATCGCCGGATCAATTACGGGAAAGGCGCGAGCGAGATCGGCCTCGGCGTGCTCCATCGGGAAGATAAAGAGCAGACCCAGAAGTAGAACGCTAGAAATCAGTGCGAGAACCACTACCGAGAGGCGCTTTGTCTCGCCGTCCCAGCGCGATGTTAGCTTGCCCGTGCAGACGCCGATGCCAAAAAGAAAGACATACCAGGGGCAGGTATGGCCCAGCTCCGCGACACTCTTTCCCGAGAGCATAAAGATCCGCGCGAGGCCGTAGCCGATAATGGCTGTCGCGGCCAGCACCAGTGCAGTGCCGCGTGGCTTGGCAAGCAGCCCGAGGAGTACGGGAAAGAGAAAGTAGATCTTCCACTCCACCGCGACACTCCAGAGTGGCGGGTTGAAGGCGACAATTGTCTCTGGGAAGATGTCCTGCAAAAGAAGCCCGTGGAGCCCAAGAGCACGGAAATCCAGCGGCCCACCGTTCCAGAAGAGCGTGTGCGCCACTGAGGCGATTAGCACGGCGACGTAGGCGGGCAAGATGCGCTTGGCCCGCTTGAGATAGAACTCACCAATAAGACGGGCTTTTTCGGGGAGCGCCAGGCAGAAGCCCGAGAGCACGATAAACACATCCACGGCCAAGTGACCGTAGAGCAGACCATCGGTCAGGTTATTTTTCGCACGAATCGGAAACGACTGAGCGCAGAGCAAAAACGCGTGGTGGAGAACCACATAGAGCGCCGCCAAGCCGCGCAGGCCATCGAGGTGGGGGAAGTAGGCTTTCACAATTCTCTCAAGTATACGCGAAAATCGCTTGCGAGGCCTTGGGAAGCGTGATAATATTCAACCCGCGTCGCCGTCTTGGTGGGGGCGAGCTTGCCGATGTAGCTCAGTGGTAGAGCGGCTGTTTTGTAAACAGCGGGTCGCGGGTTCGAGTCCTGTCGTCGGCTTCGTTTGGAGAGCTGCTATAGCTCTGTTAAGAAATGGACATTGTGGGTCGATGTCCGAGTGGTTAAAGGAGGCGGTCTGTAAAATCGTCGCGCGAGCTACGCAGGTTCGAATCCTGCTCGGCCCATTAAAAAGAAAACGGGGCGCTGCACTATGCAGCGCCCCGTTTTTTTGCCAGAATGTAAAGTAACTATGTTTCAGAAAATCGCAATCGTTGGGGTAGGGCTCTTAGGGGGCTCGATTGGGTTAGCCGCGCGGGAGCGCAAGCTGGCCAAAGAAGTGGTGGGGGTGGAGACCAATCCCCATACCCGTGCGGAAGCAACCACGCGCAAAGCCGTTGCCAAGTGCACCGACATGCTAGGAATTGGGATCGCGGGAGCGGATCTGGTGATTCTGGCGTGTCCGGTTCAGGCCATTGTCACCGAGCTTGCACGGCTTGCGCCCTCACTCTCCGAGAGGGCTGTGGTCACGGACGTGGGCTCTGTCAAGACCGCGATTGCTGGTGCGGGCCAAGTACTGGGGGGGGCTTTCGTGCCAGGCCACCCGATGGCGGGCGGCGAGCGAGGTGGGATGGAGTTCGCTCGTGCCGATCTCTTCGAGGGCGCTCACTGGGCACTGACCCCTGATAGCCGCACACGCCCTGATGCCCTTGTGAAGGTCACGCAGCTTGTGGAAGGGCTGGGAGCCCGGGTGGTAATCACGACGCCTGAGGAACATGATAGGAGTGTCGCAGCTACCAGCCACTTGCCGCACTTGTTGGCCTACGCACTGTCGGCGACGGCAGGGGAGAGTCCTAGGCTTGAAGGTCCGTCGTTTAAAGAGGCTACCCGCGTTGCCAGTAGTGACCCGGAGCTCTGGCGGGAGATCTGCCTGATGAACCGAAAGGCGCTTGGGGATGCACTGGATCGCTGTATCGGGGAGCTGGACGGCATGCTCAAGGCACTCGATGCTGAAGATGGCGTGGCACTGGAGGCACTCTTGCGTAAAGGCTGGCGTCGTTAGTTTTTTTTAATAAGCATTTCTTATTTAGGAGACTGAAAAAATTCGTGATTTTTTTCACGAACTCGGCTCTGTTGAATGGGGGATGACGAAAAGTGTGCGGTATTATACTCTCGGAAACGAAATGGACACCCAGACCAACACCTCCCATAAGAACCCAGCCTTCGCCCGCTATGCGTGGTCGGTGCTGGCTTTTAACCTCTTGGTGATCCTGGTAGGTACCGTTGTGCGGGCAACCGGCTCAGGGGCAGGCTGTGGTCAGCACTGGCCGACCTGTAAGGGAGAGATCATCCCTGTTGCCCCCAATCTTCATACGATCATTGAGTTTACCCACCGCGCTGTCTCCGGCTTAGACGGTCTTTTGGTGCTTGCTCTGGTTGCAGGGGCGTTTCGGCTCTATCCGCGTGGACACTACATTCGCCGCGCTGTGCCTGTCGTGCTGGCACTCACCATTGTTGAGGCTCTGCTTGGGGCGGTGCTGGTCAAGCGAGGCTATGTCGAGAACAATGCCTCCGTTGAGCGTGCCGTGGCGATGTCCGTGCATCTCTGCACGACATTTTTCTTGCTCTCTTCTCTGGCTCTTACGGCCTGGTACGCCAGCGGCAAAGCGCGTGTGCGGCTTTTTGCCCAAGGCTCGGTGAGTGGGGCGCTGGGACTGGCCTTTGTGGCGATGCTGGTGCTGGGGGTCTCGGGAGCCATCACGGCACTCGGAGACACGCTCTTTCCGGCGCGTAGTCATGAAGAAGTGATGCGCCTCGCCGAGGCCGCCAATGCTCCGTTTTTGCTGAAGCTCCGTGTCTGGCATCCCTATATCGCAGGCTCTGTCGGGCTCTACTTGATACTGATCGCGGGGCTTGTCGCCCACTTACGGCCCTCGACGGAGTCCCGCCGGTGGGGGAGTATGCTGGGCTGGATCTTCTTGTGCGAGATTCTGATCGGTCTGACCAATGTCTGGCTTCGGGCTCCTGTGGTCATGCAGGTCATCCACCTGATGTTTGCGGACTTCACCTGGGTAGCACTTTGTCTGTTGGCCTACTCGGCGTCCATGGAGGGTGTGGTGCACGTTGAGGATATTGTTTTCTCTCCAGGAATGGAGAAAGAAGCCGTGGTTGTGCAGAGAGTCGTGGAGCCTTCCGGGCCCGCGACTTGGCGTGACTATCTTAATCTCACCAAGCCTCGCGTGATCTCGCTCCTGCTCTTTACCACTCTGACAGCGGCTTTTGTGGCCGCACACGGCTGGCCGGGG
>NZ_CBAYMC010000221.1:0-6976 GCF_964826245.1 Armatimonas sp.
GTCAAGCGCCTGATTCGACGTGCTGGCCCTCGTGAGGACGCTGGTCGCGAGCAAGCGCTTGCCGATGCTTTGTCGGCTATTCCGGATACCTTGGCTCGCTCTTGTTTTCGGCACTGTGGATACTATCAATATAATTGACGAGGACTATACTTTGGCGAGGGTTGCCGCATCGGGCTCACCCAGGCGGCGAGAAGCCATCTTCAAAAAGAGACGACGTTCGCCTACAGCAATGCCCTGAACTACCCCTTGAGCAATGCCTTCCTCACGGCCATCGGCGATTGATCTTCTGATATGTCATGGATTCTTTCATCTGTGCCGCTACTTGCTCCAATAGTTTACCGGCAATTTCTGGCGCGTACCGCAATCCCGCCAAAAGGTAGGTTGAAGTCCACAGCTTGCGGCTGCTTTCTGGGGGGATATCGGTGCTGAGTCGCTCTGTCACTTGTTGGACTACCTCTTCTGGGCTGGTGCCGGAGACGATTCCGGTGACACCGATCCTCCTGGCGGTAAGAACTGCCAGGGCTATTTTGAACCAAAAATCCCGGCCAGACAAGCGCCTAGCCGGGATGATGCCCTCTATTTGTTGATAGATTTCTGTTAAGTTTTTTATTTGATTTTATATTTACTTTTAAATACAGTATTGTGAGATATTCATACGAAATTATTTTCATGAATCGCTCCGTCTCCCCATTTTGCTGTGCTAGAAAATATCTTGCTGGGATATTAAATTTTGGAGATTCATTCAGATTTAATAAATTTCCTTGTCACAGGTTCTATAATGGGTTGTGATCTCTCAGAATAGTCCACGCGCCAAGCACGTTTTTATTATCTCCTTTGATGGCGGTAAGCCCTCCGTGATGCAAGAAAGCCGGATGCCCGTGCTCCAGAATTTACTCAAGTCAGCGGCTTTTACCTGGGAGGCAAAGACCATCATGCCCTCCATCACGCTTCCCTCGCACACTTCAATGCTCACCGGAGTCGAGCCCAGCAAGCATAAGATCCTCTGGAACGACTGGGAGCCGGAGCGGGGGATGTTGACGGTACCGACGATCTTTGCGTTGGGGAGCAAGCAAAAGCTCAAGACGGCGATGTTTGTGGGCAAGTCTAAGTTCCTGCATCTCTTTGTCCCCAAGACAGTCAAGGAGTTCTCGTTTCCCGCTTATGCCGCCAAGACGGTCGCCCAGCTTGCCGCAGAGCATATCGTCGCGGCGAAGCCTAATTTGTGCTTTATCCACTTCGCCGACTCCGATGGCGCAGGCCACGAGTTCGGGTGGGGCACGCCACAACAAAAACAAGCCTTCGCCGATGAAGACGAGGCGCTAGCAATGGTGCTTGCCGCGATCAAGCGTGCGGGCATCGAACAAGACAGCGTGGTGATTCTCACGGCGGATCACGGAGGTCACGACAAGACACACGGGCTGGACATCCCCGAGGATCGCCTGATCCCCTGGATCGCCTGGGGTAAGGGAGTCGTGCCTGGCAAGCAGCTCGCAGGCCCCATCTCGACCTGCGACACCGCAGCGACCGCACTCTGGCTAGCGGGAGTGCCACTGCCCACTAGCCTCGATGGAAAACCTGTTACAGAAGCGTTTCTCTAAACTTTGGAAACTCGCTCCTGGCAAAAATAGGCTCTACTTTCCCAATGTTTCTGGGCCATCCCGGCGAATCGAGGGCAGGAGTCGGGCGGCTTTATAGTCTGGGTCTTTCGGGTCTTTAGCTTTGCTTGGGTCAAAGATGCGTGCGTCAATGGGGGTGTGGGTGTAGGGCGTGAAGTCGGGCTTGGTGGTGAAGCAGTCCGAGAGATCGTTGGCGAGCGCATCGTGAAGATTGAGTGGCGGCAGCCCCAGGATCTGGTAGAGCGTCCGGTGCATGCTAAGAATCGTGGTGTGTCGGTGCGAGACATAGCCACGCTTGATCCAGGGGCTGATGGCGAGTAAGACACTGCGCTGGGCATCCACATGGTCTGGCTCACCCCCAGAGTCGTCTTGCGTGACGAAGATCGCCATGTTCTTCCAGTAGGGCGTGTGCGAAAGAAACTCGACGATACGGCCAAGCGCGAGGTCGTTATCTGCCATCCAGGAGGCGCGATAGGGATAGCCCTTCGCTGGTTTGGGATCATCGCCGTGATCGTTGCAGATCGCGATATTGATAAAGCGCGGCATGGGCTTCTTGCTCTTGCCGCCAAGAAAGAGCTTTGTGAAGTCCTGCTCGAACCAGTCGGCGCGGTACTGGTCGGGGATGTTCATGTTAAAGATTGGAAAGTCAAAGCAAGTATTGTCAAAGAGTACTTTGGACATCGGGATATTGACCACCTCTCGTGCTCCCGTCTTGCCTTGATTCTCAGCCTCGCCCACACCGGCAAACTCAAAGCCCTCACCGTAGTTACGAAAAGAGAGCTTGTGACGCGCCAGATGCTCCCACATCGCACCCGCTTCAGGGTAGTCCTCGGGGGCAATCGAGCCGTTGGAGTCAAACGAGGCGTGGCGACCCAGTGCACTGGTATTGAGCATCGGCTCCCAGCCCAAGGTGTAGAGCATCTGGCAGAAGTTATTAGGCTCCACACCGACCAGCCACCTATGCCCGACCCCGGAGCCTTCAGGCATCATGTAGAAGTTATCGCTGACGGTGAACTGCCGCGCAAGGGCGTTGTGATTGGTCATGATAGCCACATCATCGAGCGTCGGCTGGCCGGGCGCGGAGACTTTTTGATGGTAGCCCCACTGGATCAGGCTTGGGTCGTGCTTGGCTCCAGGAACGCGATCAAAGACGGCATCAAAAGTATGGTTCTCTTTCGTGATAAAAACCACGTACTTAACTTGCTCGGATTGCTTCCCCGGCTCGGTGGGAACCACCGGTGAGGAGAGCTGTGCACGGTCCGCGCTCGCATCAACCATTCCATTGTTCGTCAGCACTTCGCGAGTCAGCGCCACGAGCTGGCTCTGGGTGGGCACCGTTACCGTGGTGAAGACCCCCTTCATCCCCGCATACGGGCTCTTAGAGACACTCGCGCCCGCGCTGGGGCCATTGCCAAAACCACGGAAGCAGATCACGCAGAGCTTCTTGCCATCTGCGGAGACACCAACGCGGTAGGGATACCATGCGGTTGGAATATGCCCGAGTATCTTACCCGAGCGCGTGTCCAGAACTCCAATCGCATTGATCCCACTCTCGGCGACATAGAGGCGGCTTCCATCGGGTGAGAGCGCCATGCCCGAAGGCTGGACGCCGCGTAGCTTTGCGGTTAGCGGCGAGGGTTCGATGCGAGTACTCTGCGTGAGCTTCCCCGTGCGTAGATCGAGAGCTTGGATTAAATCATTGTTGTTGTTGGAGATATAGAGCGTCTCGCCCTTCACACTCAGAAAGTTAGGAGCGCTCCCTCCGACCGTCTTGCCATTGTCCGACGGAGCCCCAACGAGCAGGCCGGTCTTAACCCTGCGGATAATTTTGGGTTGGGCCGGGGTCTGCATCTCCACGCCCCAGACCGAGAACGCCTCCAGGGCATTGGGATCGCCAAGTCCCGGCACGCTTCGCCCTTCAAACTCGACGCCCCCACGTGCTTCTTTACTCGGGTAAGCAAAGGCGGGCCTCGTCAGGCCACGCTTGTCAAGTGCCGCGGACTTCGGGGCGGGGATCGCTTGGTAGGCAAACTGCCCGATATTGGCGACGTAGACCTTGGTTCCTGAGACCGCAAGCGCATACGGATAGCGTCCCACCGCAACCGAGCTAACCACTTTGCCCGTCTTGGTAGATAGGGTGACGAGGCGGAAGTTGGCCACATCAGCGCAGTAGAGATAGGCACCGTCGAGGCTGAGCTTCAGGTCCATCACAAAGCTGTCTGCGAAAGGCTTACCGTTCACGGGGACGTTGACGGAGAGGTGCCGGAGAAACTTCTGGGTGGCGACATCGAACACTTGGACACCGCTGGAGTCACCGCCGCCCCAGTAGAGCGTCTTGCCATCGGCAGAAAAGGCCACCGCCCCTGTATTATTACGTCGTTTTTTGGGGCTGAGAGCCTCGGCCTTGAGAGGTGTTACCGTAGGAGTGCCGCTCTGCCATCCCGAGATCAGCTGCCCCACACCATCACTGGCAACAAAGGCCGTCTTTCCATCGGGGCTCAGCACCAAGCCATGCGGCCAGCTTGCAACGGCGACATGCTCTCCGGCGGGTTGGAGAAAGCGCCCCGTCGTCATGATCGTCCGCCCTTCCGGATTAAAGGTGGCATAGCTCTCCCGTGAGGGAGCATGTAAGTAGGGGCGTGGCGCGCTCTTTTGAGGAACTGCTGCGCTAGAGATCAGCAACGTCAGGGCCAAGCTGGCTGTTTGTGAGAGGGCTAAACGAGAGGGCATACGAGAGATTATAAGGTAGTTTTTCCAGAGTAGAGATTAAGCCCTGCTTAATCTTCAAGGCCATGGTTTCTGACCCCTTGTGCGGTACAATGGCTCAGGATACTTCCGTAAACTAAAGGACGTTTATATAATGGCAGACGCCAAAGAACTTCAGCTCTTCAATGATCTTGCGCGCCAGCTTCGTGCTGACTCGATCCGCTGCACTACCGCCGCAGGCAGCGGCCACCCGACCTCCGGGATGAGCGCCGCCGATCTGATGGCCGTGCTTCAGGCCAAGTACCAGCGCTACGACTACACAAACCCCAATCACCCTAACAACGACCATCTGATCTTCTCCAAGGGCCATGCCTGCCCCGTGCTCTACGCCATGTACTTCGCTGCCGGTGCGATCTCCGAGGCGGATTTACTGTCGCTGCGCAAGTTTGGCTCGATCTACGAGGGCCACCCAACCCCGATCATTCCGCACATTGACGCCGCGACTGGCTCGTTAGGCCAAGGACTGGCGATTGCGGTGGGTGTTGCGATTGCGGGAAAGCACATTGAGAAGCTTCCCTACAAGGTCTGGTGTCTGCTGGGTGACTCCGAGATGGCGGAGGGCTCCAACTATGAGGCTCTGATGGTCGCCACGGAGCAGGGGCTCGATAACTTAATTGCGATTGTGGATGTCAATAAGCTCGGTCAGCGTGGCGAGACGGCTCTCGGCCATGACATGGCGACCTACTCGGCTCGCGTTTCGTCGTTTGGTTGGAAAGTGCTGATCGTGGATGGCCACAATGTTGCGGAGATTGATGAGGCCTACGCCGAAGCAGTCGCACACACGGGCTCGCCGGTTTGTATCTTAGCGAAGACCGAAAAGGGCGGCGGCGTGAGCTGGCTTGCAGGCGCGCCTGGCTGGCATGGCAAGGCCCTTAAGCCCGACGAGGCGGACAAAGCCTATGCCGAGCTGTTGCAGGCCGGCCCAATCTCGGGCTACACCGTCAAGCCGCAGCTCCCTGAGGACCTCACACCCGCGCCGTTCACTGCCGATGCGCCGCTGGTGCTCCCGAGCTACGAAGTGGGCGTGAAAGTCGCCGTGCGCAAGGCCTATGGCGACACGCTTGCCGCACTGGGGAAGTCCCGTGGGAATCTCTTTGCCGTGGACGCGGAAGTGGGCAACTCGACCTATACCGAGAGCCTTGGTAAAGTGGCCCCAGAGCGTTTGTTTCAGGTCTATATCGCCGAGCAGGTGATGGTAGGCGTGGCGCAGGGCCTCGATGTTCAGGACAAGAATACTTTTGCCGCGACATTTGCGGCGTTCTTCTGCCGCGCCTACGACCAGATCCGTATGGGCGCGATCTCGGGTGCCAAGCTTCGGTTAGTGGGAACCCATGCGGGTGTCTCGATTGGCGAGGACGGCGCGAGCCAGATGGCCCTCGAAGATTTAGCGATGATGCGCTCGATCTATGGCGCGACGGTTCTCTATCCGTCGGATGCGGTGAGCTGTGCCCACCTGATGAGCCTCATGGCCGACTACGACGGTATTGCGTATCTGCGTGCCACTCGTGAAGCGACTCCGGTGATCTACCCTGCCACCGAGAAGTTTGAGATTGGCGGCAGCAAGACCCTGCGTGAGGGCACTACAGCCACAGTGATTGCCGCAGGTATCACACTCATCGAGGCGCTCCAAGCGGCAGATGCACTTGCTGCGGAGGGGATTAAGATCCGTGTGATTGATCTCTACTCGATCAAGCCCGTGGACGAGGCCGCGATCTTGAAGGCCGCCGCTGAGACCGATCATTTGGTCATTGTCGAGGACCACTGGCCTGAGGGTGGTCTGGGCGATGTGGTCGCCGCGACCCTCACCAAAAACTGCGTCACCGCCCAGAAGTTCACGCATCTTGCCATCCGCGAGATGCCCCGCTCTGGCAAGCCCGACGAGCTGCTTGCGGCCTACGGTATTGACTCTGCCGCGATTGTGAAAGCCGTCAAGGGCTAAACAACATGGCCAGGCAGGCGGCTCTCGCGCCGGCACGGATACGTCCGATTACGCCGCGAAAAACGCCGCCTGCCTGGCTTGACTTCGAGCAGCTTCGGCTCGGCGCAAGCTTTCAGGCAAAGCATTACGCCTTCATCCAGCAGGTTCTAGGGACGTCCTCGCTGGCTGCCACCTTTGCCGCCCGCGACATCGCGCCGATTCTGATGCAAACCCAGCGCCTACCCAAGGACTTCACGCCGCGCATGCAGGAGACAGGGGCGCTGATGGGGCGCATCATGGCGGACTTTTCCGGGCGCGAGGGTTTTCTCAAGAACAACTATGCTGAGGCCGTCGCACTGGGCGAGCTGCACCAGAAAGTGGCCGAGGCGACCCGTGGTGGCCTGAAGTGGAACCCGAGGGAGCGTCTGCCCATGAATGCGCAGTCGTTTGCCTTTGTGCTCTACACCTTTGCCTGGTGGCCCATCGAGGCAATGATCGCCCGGAAGCTTGTGGAGCCGGGCAAGGATCGCAAAGAGCTGGATGCCTGGCTGCACTCCTGGTCGGTGCTGGGCCACGGCATGGGCGTAGATCGGGAGCTGCTACCACTTTCTTATACTCTAGCGAAAGAGCGGGTGGAGCTACTCCGTCAGGCGCAGTATGTTCCCGTGGGAGCGCC
>NZ_CBAYMC010000222.1:0-6971 GCF_964826245.1 Armatimonas sp.
CATGGTCTGGTTCTCCAGCGACGACGGGGTGCACTGGAACCCGCTGCGCAACAACATGCCCGCCACGTCCATCCGTGATCTCGTCGTCCACGACGACG
The DNA here is from genome assembly GCF_964826245.1 of Armatimonas sp. NCBI lineage: Bacteria > Bacillati > Armatimonadota > Armatimonadia > Armatimonadales > Armatimonadaceae > Armatimonas > Armatimonas sp. The sequence goes on from NZ_CBAYMC010000222.1 coordinate 99, forward strand.
ATCTCGTCGTCGGTACCCACGGGCGCTCGTTCTGGATTCTGGACTCCATCACCGCTCTTCGCCAGCTCTCCAGCGAGCCCGTCGCCCTCTACGCCCCAACCGTCGCCTACCTCGTGGACTGGAACCGCAACACAGACACGCCCCTTCCCCCGGAGGAGCCCGCCGGTCAGAATCCCCCCGATGGCGTCGTGATCGACTACTACCTCGCGCTAACGGCAAAGGAAGTTCGTCTCGAAGTGCGCGATGCCCAAGGCAAAGTTGTCCGGAAATGGAGCAGCACCGACAAGCCTGAGTTCATCGATCCCCTCAAGCTCACCGTCGATCCCCGCTGGGCACGCCCCTGGCAGCCGCTTTTAGCCACCTCAGGCTCCCACCGCTTTATCTGGAACCTGCGCCAGTACGCCCCCGCCAGTGGTCTTGGCATGGACGCCATCTGGCAGAACACCCCGACGTCCAAAGCCCCGTGGGTTGCTCCGGGAGCCTACACCCTCCACCTCACCGTGGATGGGAAAACCAGCGAGCAGAAGCTAGACGTAAAGCCCGACCCGCGAAAAAGCCCCAGACGGTAAACGTCTGGCAAGCCGGACGCTTACCGTCGCGGCTGGTCGGGTATTTATGATGAGTGCTTTACTCGCTCCGCAGGGCTCCCAGCAGCGAGCCACGGAGTGCCGCTATAGTCGCGAGCCACACCCAGAGCAGACCGCTTCCTAGAACCGCGAGGAGGGTGATGCCGAGGCTGACAAAGGGAATGCCGACACCGGGCGTTTTGAGCGACGGCAGGACGGCCACGAGTGCGGCGGCAACTCCGACGGCAAGACCCAGAAACAAGAGCAAGACGTGCTCGGAGAAGACAAGCTGGTGGAGGGATTTTTTCGTGAACCCAATCGCGCGGAGCAGGGCGAGCTCGCCCTGGCGCTCTAGGACATTGCGTAGGACGATCACGCCGAGGCCGAGGCTTCCCAGGAGTAGGCCCATGCCGCCGAGGATCGCAAAGATCGAAAGATAAGTGTTCTCCACGGCGCTGAACATTCCCAGGCGCTCCGGAGTCGTAACCACACTCAGGCCCGTGTCTTCTAGACCACGGGTGAGTGCCTCGGCGAGGGCTTTTATCTTGGCTTCGGGCGCATCAATCAGAAACACCTGGTAGCCGCTGTGGTTGGCAAAGAGCTTCGTAAAGTGGCGCTCGGAGAGGATGAGGTTCCCCTGGAGCACGGAGTTGTTGATGATACCCACGACTTTCAGTTTGTGCTTCGTGCCGCGATCATCGGTGTAGTCAATGAGCTGGCCCACACCCGAATGCAGCATCCACATCACGGTGTTCATGTCCCCGATGACAGGGATTGTGTCCGTGCCATCGCTGGTCTCCAGCAAGTCCCAGGGATTGGCTTTTTTATCGGCGAGCGACTGGCTAAACCCGAAGGCGCTGCGTTCTGCGAGGCGCTTAGGATCAACTCCCAGCAGGCGCGGGGTCTGGGCGCGGTTGAGGTTCAGACAGCTCGCCTCGTCACCCTCTCGCAAGCGAAACGGAACGACTTTCGCCTCGGTCATCTCAGCCTCGTCCAGCCCGAAGGCATCGCGGCCCTCGGCGGAGTTCAGATCCTGGTAGACGGGAAGCGAGGCCTCGGCGTAGAGGGCAAACCCGCCCGTCCCCGACGAACGCTCGCGGGCGGCCTCGCGCGGATCATGCCGATTAGCCCCCACGGCGATCACGAGAAAGCTCCCACAGGCAAGCAGCGTGATCGCGCCCGTGCTGCGTGAGAGTCGCCGCGCCGCATTGCGCCGCCCAACACTCGTCAGGCTCAGCGCCCCTTCCGTGATCTCAAGCCTCCGCAAGAGCTGCCGCGCCGCCAGAATCCCGGCGATGAGCAGAAGCATTCCCGAGCCAAAGAAAATCCCCGCCGCCTCTTCGCCGTGCTTGCCGATGCCAAAGAACGCGAGGCCGACAGCAAGGAGAGGGAGAAGGAGCGTCCAAGGAACCCTCCTCCCCAGCCCTCCTCCCGAGAACCATGGGAGGAGGGGGAGCCGCTCCCTCCTCCCATCCTGCCTCCCAGGATTGGGAGGAGGGCCGGGGAGGAGGGAAAGAAGCGCTTGCGCCGAGGCTTGGCCTTGCTTGCGGGCGACGAGCCAGATCACGAGGAGTGCGACCAGAAAGCTGCCGATGCCACCGCCGATCAGCGTCTCGGGCTTGGCGTAGTAGGTCAGCGGCGAGCCCACGACGGCATCTTTCCAGACGCTTCCCAGTCCGGCGATCACGGCGCGGGTATAGAGGGTGGCGACAAAAACACCAGCGATGCTGGCGAGAAAGGCGATCAAGCCACCTTCGAGTAGGAGCAGGGTGCGGACGCGGCGTGGCGTGACGCCGATGGCGAGCAGTGTCCCCATCTCGCGGCTGCGCTGCTCCACCCCAAAGCCGAAGAGTAGGGCGGCGAGAAGAAGCGCAGCGATGATCAGAAAAATACTGAAGCCTAGAAAGAGCGAGCCAAAGTCCATGGAGTTGGCGCTGGCGGAGAGGGCACGCTCGCGGATGGGCTGGAAGAAAAGCCCCAGTGCGGCGGGGCTGAGCGCCTGGCGGACGCAGGCCTCGACGGTCGCCGTGTCGGACTTGTAGCGAATCGCAGTGAGGTTGCCAAAGCGGTTGTTCCAGATGGTTTGGCCGGCCTTGAGCGTGATAAAGGCCTTGGGCGTGCCACGAAAGGCGCTCCAGTACGCTTGGTCTTTGTCGCGGATTTTCTCCAGGTCAATGGGCACGCCTGGCTCCCAGTCACGGCAGTCTTTCTTGTCCGAGAGGCCAGGGATGTCCGGCATGAGCGTAGGATCGAGCGTCGGGCCGGAGAGCGGGACGATGCCGCGCACGGTGAACTCACTGGTGTGCTCTTCGAGCTTGCGCAGTGGCCCCACGAGCCAGTAGCTTAGGCTGACCTTGTCGCCCACCTTCGCCCCGAGCTCGTCGGCGAGCCACTGGTTGATCAGCGCTTCGTCGTCGGTCATGCCTTGTGGCAGAGGAGCGCCCTCTAGCGCAGCGACCGTGGAGTAGGGCACGGATTTTGTACCAAGCGTCAGGCGGTTGACAAAGTAGGTGAGAATACGGCGGGCACCGGGCTGCGCAGTCTCCGCGGCTTTTGCGACCTCGGGCTCCAGAAAAACACGGTCGGTGCGCAGCTCTAGCTCGCCCGTGGCGGGAACGGGCTTGAGCTTGAGGCCCGCGTCGGTGAGTTTCCATTTTTCCCAGAGCGCACGGGTCAGCGCATCCGTGGCCGTTCCTTTGCCGACCAGCAGAAGATTGGCGCGGCCTTCCTGCCCAATGGCTTTTTGGAGCGTGGCACGGGGAATAAAAGCGTTGTAGGGCGGGATCTGGTTGGCATCGAGGCTGAAGTTACCAAAGAGCTGCTCGGTGATCACAAAGCGCACCGGCAGGCGCAGGGCGACTGTGGCGTCCTCTATCTTGGAGAGCGGAGCATCACGCGAGAGCAGGCTGGGCTTGTCCACACGGATTAGAACCTCATCGCCCACATCGACGCCTAAAAACTTCGCCAGACGCTCGTTGAGCGCGACCCCGTCCTCGGCCATGTTGACTGTGCCCGCGCCGCCTAGCTTCCAGAATGCCTCATCCACCCCGACGACTTGGACGCGCCCGGCGCGCGCTGTTCCCTCGCTATTGGCCGCCGCACCGCGCAGCAGAATCGACGCCGAGGTCGGGGCCGCTACACCGAGCTCGTTGGTCAGTTCCGTGCGGAAAAAACGCCCCGGATTATAGAGCGCATGCTCAATCCCCCCAATGCGGGCTAGGGCTTGCTGCATCAGGCTATAGCGCACCGAGTCCCCGACCGCCAGTGCGCCCGTGAGGATCGCCGCCGCCAGCACCGCGCCCAAAAACACCCCAAGGTGGGCTTTCTTGTGGAACTTCAGCCCCGCCAGCGCGAGCTTAAGGAGGTTCATGGTGTTTATTCCCCCCTAACCCCCGCCGAGCGGGGAGACAACAAGGTATTTTCCGCATATCCCCCCCGCCGGGCGGGGGATGGGGGGGTGGGGGTGGTTTTCATACGAGCAGCCCCTCGTCGAGACGGTAGGTCTTGCCCAGCTTGGCGGCCAGCTCGGGGGAGTGGGTGATGACGAGGAGCGCGACTCCTTCTTCTTTGTTGAGCTCGATGAGCAAATCCGTGAGGTTGTTGGCGGAGTCTTGGTCCAGTGCGCCCGTGGGCTCGTCGGCCAATAACAGCTTGGGCTCGTTGAGGAGCGCCCGCACGACCGCAACCCGCTGGCGCTCGCCGCCGGAGAGCTGACCGGGGCGGTGCGCGAGCCGCTCGCCTAGGCCTACACGGTTCAGCAGGCGCTTGGCGCGGGGCTCAGCAGGCTCCTTGCGCTGTGCGGGGCCTTCTGCGAGCGTGGGAATCAGGACGTTTTCGAGGACCGTGCACTGGGGGAGCAAGTGATGGAGCTGGAAGATCATCCCCAGCTTCTGGCTCCGTACCCGCGCCAGGGCTTTCTCGTCCAGCCCGATCAGGCTCGTCCCCTCCAGAGTAATGCTCCCACTATCCGGTGACTCCAGCGTCCCGATAATATTGAGCAGCGTACTCTTGCCCGACCCCGACGGCCCCACAATCGCGGCCATCTCCCCTGCAGCCAGGCTCAGGTTCACCCCGCGCAGGACAGGCTTCTCCACCCCGACAAAACTCTTGACGATTCCCGAAAGCTCCAGCAGACTCATGTGTCTACTTTACCCGATAACTCTTGCCGTCGTCGCTGTGGGAGAGTAGGTAGTTCCCCGACCACTCGTCCCAGCCCGCTGCGAGGGCGATCCCCTTGCGCACGAAGCCCTCTGCGAGCAAGTGCGCGACCACCTCCTCCCAGAGCACTTCCGGGGAGTCGTCGAAGTCGAGGGTGAGGTGGCCGTTGGTGGCGGGGTAGAGAGTCATAGCTCCAGCAAGTCCCACCCGGTGACAATCGTGCCGCTGAAGTGTGGCTTGACAGCATCGTGCCAGGCCGAGTCGGGGAGGGGGGCGCCGCCGGGGACGAAGTGGGAGAGCACGAGGGTCTTGACTCCTGCTTCGGTGGCGACCCGGCCCACTTGCTCGGGCGTCGAGTGGCTGGCATGCAGATGCTCCCGGAGCGTTTTCGCGTTGGGCTCGCTGGCGATGAGTGGCTCTAGGGCACTGGGAAGCATGATCTCATGAACGAGGACATCCGCTCCTTGGGCCAGCTCCACAACACCCTTGCTGTAGGTCGTGTCGCCGGAGAAGACAAAAGACCGATCGGGGGTGTCGAAGCGGTACGCGAACGAGTGCTTGAGCGGCGGGTGAGCATTGAGCGTGCAGCGCACCGTCACGCCGTTCTCGCTCAGTAGCTCACTGGGTTTGGTGATTTCTCGCACGCCCACAAAGCTCTCAAATGGCGGACGGCCTTCGTCGGCGATTCGTGTTTTGATGTCCAGTGCTTGAAACGCCTGGAAGTGGCGCAGCATGGCCTTAAGCGGCGGTGGCCCCCAGAGCGTAATCGGCTTTGTGGGGTTAGTCGCCCACGCCAGCAAGGCGAGCGTCCCAATATCGGCGCTATGGTCAGAGTGCTGGTGGGTGAGAAAGACATTCCGAAAGCTATTGATCCCAATCTTGGCCTTTGCAAGCTGTTGCCCCACCCCATTGCCCGCGTCAATGATAAACGTCTCCTCGCCCACTACCAATGCATACGCCGATGGTGCCCGATTTGCCTTTGGTGTCGGCCCGCCCGCCGTTCCCAGAAGAACGAGCCGTGTACTCACGCGAGAACGGTCTCCAAGAATGCATTTGTAAACTTCCCTTCCGGATCGAAGGCTTCTCGTAGGCGCAGGAACTCGGGGAGCTTGGGGTAGCCGGTGGGCTTCATCGTGAAGACTTTACCCCAGTGGGGACGCGGGTCAAAAGGGGCGAGGGCTTCTTCAATAACCGGCAGCAGCGCGAGGACTTCGGGGATATTTTGTTTCCAGGTGAAGTGAAAGCCCACTGAGTCGCGCTGGTAGTGGGGGCTGAGCCAGAGGTTGTCGGCGGCGATGGTGCGAATCTCGGAGATCATGAGCTGGGGAGCGAGTTTATCGCGCAGTGCGGCGATGGCAGTGAAAGCGGCGAGGGCGTTCTCGCGGCCCACGAAGTACTCGCTCTGGAGCTCCGCGCCGCTGCTGGGGGTGAAGGCGAGCTTGAAGTGCGGCAGGCGCTCGTGCCAGGGGCCGGGAATGCCGCACTGGGTCGTGCAGCTCTCGGTGGAGTGGTCGGGGAGGGGATGGCGGTTCTCAGTGGCTTTTTGCGCCCCAAAGAGCGTCTCGGGAAAGTCGCCGGTTTTTGACTTCACCCAGACCTGGTTCACAAACGCGCTCTGCCAGTCTGTGAAGAGGCTGACGGAGTAGCCACTGCCGGTGATTTCGTCGAAGTGCGTGAGCAGCGCCTCAACCGGGAGGTTGGTGTAGGCGGTCTGCGCAATCTCAAAAGTGGGCTGGATCTTAAGCGTGAGCTGGGTGACCACGCCCAGTGCGCCCAGATGCACCACCATACCGTCGAAATCATCGCCGTGGGTTTCGCGGGAGAGAGTCACTCTGTTGCCGCTGGCCTTGACGAGCTCCATTCCCACCACCGAAGTCGCGAGGTTTCCATTGCCGTCACCGGAGCCATGCGTACCCGTTGCCACGGCCCCTGCCACGGAGATATGCGGCAGGGACGCCAGATTAGGCAGTGCGAAGCCTTCCGCGTTTAAGTACACGGCTAGCTCGCCGTAGCGCACGCCGCTCTCAATCGTGACGGTTCGTTTCTCCCGATCCACCCCGAGGATCTTGGTGAGCTTCTCGGTCGAGATCATGTCCTCGGGGCAGTCGGCAATCGCATTGAAGCAGTGGCGCGTCCCGAGGGCGCGTAG